>VSNY01000057.1:0-5330 GCA_009774535.1 Lachnospiraceae bacterium | reverse complement strand
ATTTTTTGGAAACCTTAGCATATTACGCCAAATTGCTTTTACCCCCCCCCACAATAATATTGGAAGTATTTTTCACGAAGCGGCTGATAAGCGCCCCTTGGCAGATAAATGTTTCTGTGATTATCCAGACAGATTTCATGTGAATTTAAACTGTCGATATGGGACAAATTCACGATATAGGATGCACCGACTTTCACAAATTCCTCATATTGGGACAGCATCTGGTGCAGTTCCAGTATCGTCATGCGCAGTACTGCCTGGGAACCATCGGACAAGTATAAATACTGGCGCTTTCCCTGTGCCTCGCAGGAAATAATCTGATCTAAAGCCACGCGGCAGATTTTCCCGTCAATACGCAGCAGCAGATACCGTTTCCGCTTTTCTTCGATTTCACCCAGACAGTGATCCAGTACGGTAAACAACTGTTTTTTGGTAACGGGTTTTACCAGGTACTGCGACGCGTCAACGCCAAATGCTGCCAATGCATGGTCTTTGGAAGATGTCAGGAATATAATCCTGCCATCGTTTCCCATATCGCGCAGTTCCTGCGCCGCAAGCATTCCGGTCTTCTGCGGCATATAAATGTCCAAAAACAGCAGATCCGGTGCGTAGCCGTTTTCCCTGACCCGGTGCAGCAGCTCTTTTGCACTTTCAAATCGTTCAATGGAAAACACACACCCGGAATGTTCCTCCTGATAAGCGGCCAGCATATGTTCTGATTTGTCCAGTTCTTTTTTCTCGTCATCACAAAGTGCAATCAAATACATAATCGTTGTCTCTTTCGTTTTTTTCATTCTGTCAAATGATCATTTCACATTATAGCATTTTAAGATTCAAAATCAATAGAAAAAATAAACACCGGGTATAGAAAATATTTCTGTCGAAATCAGAAAATTTTCGATACCCGGTGCATTTGTTTTCACATTCACTGAAAAGCCGCGGAACAATAATTAGTATTCAGGCGGCATAACAATCGCTGCAATAATATAACCCAATACCCCGCTGCCTCCGGCCAGGCAGAACACGACCCAGGCCAGACGGATCACAGTCGGATCCAGATTGAAATATTGCGCGATTCCGCCGCATACGCCGCAGATCAGACGGTTCTGGTTTGATTTTACAAGTCTTTTCGTATTCATTGTTTTTCCTCCGTTTGTATGTCCGATATTTTATTATCTGTTTCTTTTTCCTTCTTATACATATCCGATTGATGTCTAATTTGATTATTAACCTATTTCATTTGAAACAGTTCTGATTTTATACATTTTAATCAATACAGATCTGTCCCATGCCGCATTCCAGTGTAAACGTTACCCCGGAACCATTTTCGATCCGCCTCTTTTTCGCCAGGCCGCTGTACGAATGATCTCCGATTTCAATCGTGCCTGCGCCGCAGTAAAGCTCATAGTTAACGCTGTCCGGGCCGTCTGCAAGCTCCATGTTCACCGAACCCATGCCGCACTCAATCCGCGCTTCTTTTGTAATATCCGCTTCGATATCCATAACGCCGACCCCGCATTCCAATACGGCTGTTTCAAATTTGCCGTTTTCAATATCCATCTCGCCAGTTCCGACAGATGCGGTAAATACATTTGCCAATATATCGCTTAAGTCAATATGGCCGGCATCTGCGTTTATCGTCAGATCCATTGCCTGGAACGCGCAGTCAGACTCGAATGCTCCGGCATTGATCCGAAAACTGGCTTTGTTTAACTTAAGGTCTTTCGGTATTTGCAGATAAATTTCCAATTCTTCCCGGCTGCGCTTTCCTGCACGCGTATCGCGAATGGAAATCTTTCCGGATTCACATTCCGCCTGAATTTCATCGATCATCATTCCGGGACCGCTGGCAGATACAATGATCCGGTTGTCGTCCGATTCTTCAATGGACAGATAGCCCTTCTGCAAGTCAATAGACAAATCCGTAATCGCAGACGCGTCTATCGTAAGCAGTCCAACATCTCCAGCCACATCTTCTTCGTCATAATCATCGTCATAATCTTCTGCATAATTATAATCTTCTTGATAAGCGTAGGCATATTGCTTATGATTGCCATAGCCTGTACCTTCTTCCACGATTTCATCTGCCTGTTCTACCGCTTCTGCCTCTGTCTGTTCCTGTTCCACCATTTCGATTGGTTGTCCATGGTCGGACGTAATTCTTTGCACCATTTTTCCCGCACGGCCAAGCATCCCGTCTTCCTCCCAAGACAGTTGTCCGCCGCCCAGCACAAGCCCGGAAATCAACGCCGCAGTCCCGACGCCGATGCATCCGGCTGTAATATATAAAATCAAACGTATCAGCTTGTTCATGCAGCACTCCTTCCCCACTGCAGCAGTCTGCGCAGCAGCGCAGAAATCTGACGCAGCGCCCACGGCAGAAATCTCCCGCACAGTAATAATAACAATACCATGCTGACCCCGCTCGCGGCAATCAACAGCATTCCGATTCCTAATAACATCAGCCCTTTTACAAGTGATAAGGTACATAACCTGACAATTGCTGTAACAGTACAAGCAATACCGCCAATCACGCCGCCAATGGAACAGACGCCCAATACGACGATCACGGCAATTCCAACGCCTGCTACCCTCAGTACGCCGGACAATGCAGCGCCCCAAATCGGAGCGGTAAAGATCGCCAGAAGTATCAAAAGCAGCAGCTTTGTCCGCCTGTCAGCACCTCCGGGCTGTCCAGCCTGCCCCCGGCTGCTGTGATACTGGTCGTAGCGTCTGTATGCCGCACCGGAATTTTGCTGGCTGTCGTCCTGTTGATAGCCGGAGCTTTGTTTCTCGTGATCCTGTTGATAGCCAAAGCCTTGTTTATTTTGATCCTGTTGGTATGCGGAGCCTTGCTGGTCCGTTTTTTTCTGAAAATCTTTTTGGGAAAAAATGCTTTTATATCCCTGACCGCCCGCTGTATGGCTTTTTCCATAGGCATACCTTCCGGACTGCGCCTGGTTCTCGCGTACCTGCGGCGGGTTTTTTAAGCCCCCGGACATATCTCCGGTGCTGCTTAACGCTTCTTTTATGCTGTCCGCAATGATCTGCGGCGACTCAAGTTCTTCTAAGACGGTGGTCTCATGCTCCTCCCCGGCGTCTTCAAAATATCCCCGGTAATAATCCATCGCCTCGTCCCGTTCTTCTTTGGGAATATCGTATAACAGCTGTTCGAGCTGCCTTAAAAAAATCTCTTTGTTCATGCTAACTCCTCTCCCGAAAACAACGCACTGATTTTTCCAGAATAACTTTTCCACTCATCACTATACAGACGAAGCTGTGCCTCACCTGCCGGTGTCAGCTTATAGTACCTGCGGTTCCTGCCGCCGCATTCCTGATCGTAGACCTGCAGGCAGTCATCTTTTAGCAGGCGGCGCAGCACCGGATACAGCGTTGACTCGGATACTTCGATCGTCCTGCGTACATCCTGCGTGATCTTGTATCCATACGTGCCTTCTTCGTCTTTAGACACAACTGCAAGTACGATCGCGTCTAAAAGTGCAGCGCCTGTATTAAATACCATGCCATCACTCCTTGTATGTTTATATTATTTTGTGATTGATATTACTTGTTGTTTAATACTATACGTTATATAATATCATTTGTCAAGTGGTAATTTGGGATTATTTTGTCAAACGATGTGAATAACAAAAAAGCCCTGAAACATACTTATCTCAGAGCTTTTTTATCTGTTTTTATGGTATCTGTTTTTCTGCCAGCATGACCCTGCACCGCTTTTTATAGCAGGCAATGCCATATTTCAGAATATTCTCTACCCCGTCGTCCGCAAGGTCATCTTCATACCTGGTATATGCGATCTGCTTTAATGCCTCCTTACATGCCCCGTCCAGATCTGCGTTATGTGCATATTTTACTTCTATAATAATTCCCATATCCCCGGTATCCGGTTCCACAAGGAGATCTGCGTATCCTTCGCCCATTTCTCGGTTGGATGAAATCCCCCACCGGGTTTTCACTCCTAATATTCCAAGCAAAACGCCATGGTAAAAATTTTCTTTCATTTCTGTTCTTACGGCTGTATCACGGATACTGATCGTCTTCCTTAAATATTCTGTAAATATCTGTTCGACATTCTCTGTATCTTCATTCTGCAGGGCATTACAGAAACGGTTCAGCATATCCCCGTCTTCCCGGACATTTTCTTGAAAAAATTCCATAATCTGCGTTTCAAAAATATCCAGGATTTCCATATTCGGAATCGCCAGTTTCATCTGTCTGCCCTCTGCCCGTCCCCGCTGGGTCAGATACCCGGTCGTAAAGAGCAGGCTCCAGATGTTGTCTATCGTCTGGTAAATCTCCGCATACG
Source organism: Lachnospiraceae bacterium (assembly GCA_009774535.1). GTDB lineage: Bacteria > Bacillota > Clostridia > Lachnospirales > Lachnospiraceae > Eubacterium_J. The sequence goes on along the minus strand of VSNY01000057.1, from coordinate 1,003 downwards.
TAAGTTCCTGATGAATTTCCTTTGTAATGACCTCCCCTGCCACCAGGCGCTCGATCTCCCGTTTAGTCGCAGCATTTGCCGATTCTTCTATAAACCGTCTCACTGCGTCGTTGCTGCTGGTATTGATCCAGTAGTTTTCAGGCTGTACATAAGGTTCGCTCCTGATCCTGTCGCAATGGTTCAACACATCCCACGGGCAATATACTTTGACGTTACCAAACTGGTAACCGTCATACCATCTTTTCACTTCTTCATAATGATCCGTTACATCATAATACTTAAGAAGTTCTCTTACTTCCTTATCTGTAAAGCCAAAATATTCATCAAAACGCTCATCTGCAATCGTCAATACCTTCAGATTATTCAGCCCGGTAAAAATACTCTCCTTTGAAATCCGAAGGCACCCTGTCAGCACCGCTAATTTCAGGCTGTTATTTGTTTTGAGCGTCTCCCCAAGCAGACTTCGGATCAGAGTAACCATCTGGTCGTAGTATCCGTTCGCATGGGCTTTTGCCAGCGGAACATCATATTCATCCATCAGCAGAATCACTTTTGTACCATAATGCTTTTCCAGCAATCCCGTTAACTGTCTGAAACTGCTGCCAAGCACACCTTCGTTCCTATTTTTATCCAAAAGGTCTTTATATTCTGCTTTGTCATGAACATTCAGCTTTTCACTGTCCAAAAGGAAGTAGAATTTTGCCGCTGTTTCGATCATCACCCGGACTGTCATCTGATATGCCGTCTCATACGTCCGTGCGTCAATTCCTTTTAGGGAAACTGAGAGAACCGGATATTTCCCCATATATTCTTCACAAAGCGCAGTCTCTTTTGAGATGTTCAGTCCATCAAAAATACTTTGATCTCCATCCAGCGAAAAAAAATTCTCCAACATACTTAGATTCAGCGTTTTTCCGAATCTTCTTGGACGCGTAAACAGATTCACCGCTCCCCAGTAATGAAGCAATTCGACAATAAACCCCGTTTTAGCTATATAATAAAA
>VSNY01000056.1 GCA_009774535.1 Lachnospiraceae bacterium | reverse complement strand
CTACAAAGTAATCCGTCAATGCCCGTACCCCCTGCGGGCTGATGCTGCCGTCGTTGTCATAACATGCATAAAATGCAGGGATAATTCCCATATACTTTTCTAAATTCCTCATTATGCGCTTCTCCTTTTTTCTGAATGTTGGTTAATTCTATGGTTCCAGTGCGTTTGCAAAAGTTCGTGTGATCAGCTGCGGTCTTGTAATAATAGAGCCGACAACCACGCAGAACGCCCCCAGTTCGATCACGCGTTTTGCTTTTTGCGGCGTGTCAATATTTCCTTCGGCAATGACCGGATGAGCCGCTTTGCTGATTATTTCACGCAGGATGGCAAAATCATCCGCTTCGATTTTGTGTCCTTCGCTCTGCGGCGTGTATCCAACCATCGTTGTCCCGATAAAATCAAAGCCCAGGCTGTCCGCAGACAGCGCTTCTTCGACGGTCGAGCAGTCAGCCATCCATAGCTGGTCCGGGTAAGCTTCCTTTAATTCCCGGAAAAAATCAGCCAGCTTCACGCCGTTTGGACGGAGCCTTGCGGTAGCGTCCAAAGCGATGATCTCAGGATGCACTTCCATCAGTTCGTCTACTTCTTTGCGGGTTGGCGTAATATACACGCTGCTGTCTTCATAATCCCGTTTGACAATTCCGATAATCGGCAGATCGGTCTGAGCCTGGATTTCCCGGATATCTTCCTTTGTGTTGGCACGGATGCCGCAGGCGCCGCCTTCTTTTGCCGCCAGCGCCATTCTTCCCATAATAAAGGAAGAATGCAGCGGCTCGTGCGGGAGCGCCTGGCACGATACGATCAGTTTGCCTTTCATCTGCATTATTTTTTGATCCATTGTTCTCACCTCCTTGGTTGATGGCAACAGTATATCCGTTCTGAAAGGAATTTCAAGCGCTTTGCAGGCTTCTGAAAGTACTTGTAGCGTTTTTTCAACTGCCAGACAGATTGCTGGTAAATACCGCCAGGTTTTGTTACAATTGCACAATGTTTTTGGATGCTCTTTCGGAAAAATTTATTGAAATTCCTTTTAAATCCTGTATACTAATAGTTAACCAGGGAAAAATCACTGGGATTACTGATATTTACACAATATTTTATGGAAAAAGGAGAAGATTATGAACATTTACAGAGTGAAAAACTATGAGGATATGAGCCGCAGGGCAGCAGCGATTGTTTCCGCGCAGATTGTTTTAAAACCAGACTGTGTGCTGGGACTGGCAACCGGTTCCTCCCCTGAAGGATTGTACCAGAATCTGGTAAAACAGTATAAAGACGGGGATCTGGACTTTTCCCGTGTTACAAGCGTGAACCTGGACGAATATAAGGGGCTTGCACCAGATCATGAACAGAGTTACCGCAGATTTATGAACGATCATTTATTTGATCATGTCAATATAGACAAAGACCGCACGTTTGTCCCGGATGGTCTGAATGAAGACAGTGAAAAAGTATGTTCGGCATACGATGAACTGATCGCGCGCACAGGCGGCATTGACCTGCAGCTGCTGGGGCTTGGCAATAACGGACATATCGGATTCAATGAGCCGGCAGACGCGTTTACATGCGGCACGCATTGTGTAGAACTGACACAGAGTACGATCGACGCCAACAAGCGTTTTTTTGCCAGTGAGGATCTTGTACCGCGGTATGCGTATACGATGGGAATTGGGAATATTATGGCGGCGAAGAAGATTCTTCTGATTGTGAGCGGCAAGGCAAAAGCGGAGGCATTGAAGGCTGCGCTGACCGGACCGGTTACGCCAAAGGTGCCTGCGTCTGTGCTGCAGCTGCATCCGGATGTGGCAGTTGTGGCGGATGAGGATGCGCTGGAACTGATAGACAAGCATTAAATTACGGCAGGCCGGGAGGCATGCGCTTTGCAGCTCCCGGCCTGTAATCCGCGGACATTCCATATGTTACGTTTTATAATTGATCCGGGGCGGGGATGCTCAAGGATCATTTTTATTTGTATAACTTATCATGATAAATGATGCCTGGTTCCGCTTGTGTGCGTCGTTCTATGTGTCCTGCAATACTTGGAACAGCTGGTTTTGGTACGGTGTGTTGTGCCGTGATAAGTACAATAGGTTCCGGAACTATGATGGCTGCTTCCATGACCATGCGCCATCACCGGCATGGTAAAACTTCCCGCAAGCATCATGGCTGCCACAGCAGCAGCGGCTGTCCGTTTCCAGTTCTTTAATATATTCATTTCGGTTCCTCCTTTATTTTTGCTGTAATGGTTGTTTGTTATAAAGGATACGATCCGGAATGGAAAAACCTTGCATGAAAATCAAAATATTTTTTATTATCCTTCTACCTCTAAAAGCTTGACTGAGAGAAGCAGCAGAAAATAATAGGCTGCCGCCAGGATCAGGAATAAAATCTGTTTTAAGAAAAATCCCATAATTACCTGCAGTGTCATAATTGCAATATGGAGCCAGAACGGTGAATTGTTCAGTGCGGAGGCAATGACAGCTTCGATTACTACAACACAGCCTACCGTAATGAGCGGGATCTGAAAGACTATCGTACCCAAAAATATAAGCAAAAGCCCGCCCGCAATCATAGCCGCCAGTGCCATGCGTTCTGCTTTGGTTTTCTGATCCTTTGCTCTTTTGGATGCTGACCGTTCTTTGCGGCCGTCGTCCTCCTTTTCCGCATCGAGTTCTACAAGGCCGATTTCTTCTTCTTTACGTTTTAAACCACTCATTTTTTCACATCCTGCTATTTGTGTTATGCATAGTTGCTATGCATAGAATTTACGATAATGATTCAGTTTCGGATTCCGGACCGTTCAGCTGCACGATCCTTGACGATTGCTGTCCGGATAGGTTTCAGATTCACCACCTTTCTTCATCCATATACGATCTGGTCGCTATCAAGATTATATCAGACATGGCTGGAAGTGTAAAGTTTATTCCTCATTCCGCAGCTAAAACGCAGCACCCTGCAACCGTTCAGATACTCCATGGAACTGTTGCTTTTTCTTTTCACATATCTTAGATAAACCTTTACATCATCCATACAATCCGCTATAATAGGGAAAGATTTCAGAAAAAATGAAAAAGAAAGAGAGAAAACAGCATGGATAAAAAAGTCCCATATAAAATTTACCTGGAAGAACAGGAGATGCCAAAACAATGGTACAACGTCAGAGCGGATATGGCTAAGAAGCCTGCGCCCCTTCTGAATCCGTCTATCTTACAGCCAATCACACAGGAAGAGCTTTCGGGCGTTTTCTGCGAAGAACTGGCAAAACAGGAACTGGATGATACAACGCCATATTTCGATATACCAAAAGAAATCAGGGATTTCTATAAAATGTACCGTCCGTCGCCGCTGGTCAGAGCCTATTGTCTGGAGGAAAAACTGGGGACGCCCGCACATATTTATTATAAATTTGAAGGAAATAACACATCCGGAAGCCATAAGCTGAATTCAGCCATTGCACAGGCGTATTACGCAAAACAGCAGGGCTTAAAGGGCGTGACTACAGAAACTGGCGCAGGCCAGTGGGGAACGGCGCTTTCTATGGCCTGCGCTTATCTGAACCTGGACTGCCAGGTCTATATGGTAAAATGCTCGTATGAACAAAAACCGTTCCGACGGGAAGTTATGCGTACGTATGGCGCCAAAGTAACCCCGTCTCCTTCGATGGATACGAATATTGGAAAAAAAATAAACGCGGAATTTCCGGGAACGACCGGAAGCCTTGGCTGCGCGATCTCAGAGGCGGTGGAAGCTGCAGCCAGCCAGGAAGGATACCGCTATGTACTTGGCTCCGTGCTTTCACAGGTGCTGCTGCACCAGTCCATTATTGGTATGGAGACAAAAGCCGCTCTGGATAAATATGGCATTCAGGCAGATTTGATTATCGGATGTGCCGGAGGCGGATCAAACCTGGGCGGACTGATTTCTCCGTTTGCGGGTGAAATCTTACGCAAAGAAGCCAGTTATCAGATGATTGCAGTTGAACCAGCTTCCTGCCCAAGTCTGACAAGGGGGACTTATGCATATGATTTTTGTGACACTGGAAAGGTATGCCCGCTTGCAAAAATGTATACGCTTGGAAGCGGCTTTATTCCGTCGGCAAATCATGCGGGCGGACTTCGTTACCATGGTATGAGTTCTGTTGTATCTGAATTATACGCACAAGGGCTGTTAGAGGCAAGAAGCGTAGAGCAGACAGAAGTATTTCGAGCTGCAGAGATGTTCGCAAGAGTCGAAGGGATTCTTCCGGCGCCGGAAAGCAGTCATGCCATTAAGGTAGCGATCGATGAAGCTATGAAGTGCAAAGAAACCGGAGAAGCAAAAAATATTGTATTCGGACTGACAGGAACCGGTTATTTTGATATGTATGCATACCAGAAATATAATGACGGGCAAATGAGCGATTACGTTCCTTCAGACGAAGAATTGGCTGCATCTATGGCGAAACTGCCGAAGGTGGATGAATGACAGAGATTTTATACGAATGAAAAAAGCACGGAGCCGTACGTGAACCATCGGCTCCAGTGCTTTTTTTGTTTGGGGATTGCCGGCTGCGCGCGGACGGACAGGAACGAATCCTGTGTTTTTTCATATCATAGGTTAAAGAACAGATGAAATTATAGATAAAACCCATGCCCTCTGAGATTTTTTTCAAGATCCGTTACATACATATTCAAATTGGAGGGAACTTTATGAGTCATCTGCTGGAATTTCAACATGTATCGTATTCCTACCATTCCATTGGAGGGGAGACGCTTGCGTTATCGGATATTAGTTTTCACCTGACAGCAGGCGAATTTCTTGCTGTTGTCGGGCCAAGCGGCTGCGGAAAATCTACGCTGCTGAATCTTGTCTGTCATCTGGCTGAACCGGAGCAGGGACAGATTTTATTTCAGGGAGAACCGCTGTCCAAAGATTCCGTCTGTTCCATCGGCTATATGCTGCAGAAAGATCACTTATTTGACTGGCGCAGCATTGAAAAAAATATATATCTGGGACTGGAAATCCAAAAAAAATTAACGCCGCAGACCAAACAGTATGCGGCGCATCTGCTGCAGGAATATGGTCTGTATGATTTCAGGCACAAAAAGCCCTGCGAACTGTCCGGCGGCATGCGGCAGCGTGCGGCGCTGATCCGCACACTTGTCTTAAAGCCAATGCTTTTATTATTGGATGAGCCTTTTTCCGCATTGGATTATCAGACAAGGCTCCATACTGCTAATGATATCGGTTCGATTATCCGCAGGGAACAAAAAAGCGCTGTGTTAGTAACGCATGATCTGTCAGAGGCTGTCAGCCTGGCAGACCGGATTCTGGTGCTTCGCCCGCGCCCGGGCAGAGTGAAATGCATTCTTAAGACGTCGTTTCCCAAACATCTGACGGCGCTGCAGCGGCGGGGGACAAATGAATTTAAAGATGATTTCAATATGCTGTGGAAGGAGATGAATGAAGATGAAGAAAGCGCTTTCTGCACAGGAGATGTATGTTAGATCTGTGAAACGAACAGACCATAAAGTCCGGTTCTGGCGCGTAGTTTTATGTATAGCTTTTTTTGCTGCATGGGAATGGTGTACGCGCAGGGAAATCATTGATTCTTTTATATTCAGCAGCCCTTCCAAGCTGGCGCGGTGTTTTCAGACGCTGCTGACCAGCGAGGGACTGGCGGGCCATATTGGCATTACATTGTATGAAACGCTGGCAAGCTTCCTGCTGGTAATTGGGATCAGCCTGATCTTTGCCGTTCTGCTTTGGAGGAGCCGCACGCTTTCCAGAATTTTGGAACCTTATATGGTGATGTTAAACAGCCTGCCAAAGTCTGCGCTTGCGCCGCTTCTGATCGTATGGCTTGGCGCTAATTATAAAACGATTATTCTGACAGGGATATCGGTCGCGGTGTTTGGATCTGTGATGAGTCTGTATACCGGATTTCTGGAAGTCGATACGGAAAAGATCAAGCTGATAGAGACATTAAACGGCACGAAACGGGATGCCCTGTACAAAGTAGTTTTACCAGCGAATATTCCAAATCTGTTCAGCATTATGAAAGTGAATATCGGGCTGTGCCTTGTTGGGGTGATTATTGGGGAATTTATAGCGGCCAGGCAGGGGCTTGGGTATTTGATTATTTATGGAAGTCAGGTTTTTAAAATGGACTGGGTCATTCTTTCCATACTCATCCTGTGTATCATTGCCATGGGACTGTATCTGCTGCTTGATATGGTGGAAAAAATGTATCAGAAAAAAATATGAAAGAGGAATGGCTGCGGGCTGGTATTGCATGTTCCTGAACTTCTTGCAAAATGATCCGGCAAATGGTAAGATGGTACACAAGCTGTTTTTCTGTTTTGCATGATACGAAAGGAACAGGTTACAAGGATATGAACAAACGTAATTATCAAAGAGAGCTGGAAGAAAGGATTACCTATCACAGCAGCCTGGGAGAAGTGCCCACTCTTTTGCTGCACAGCTGCTGTGCGCCATGCAGCAGCTATGTACTTGAATATTTATCTAAGTACTTCCGGATTACGGTGTTTTATTATAATCCGAATATTGATACACTGGAGGAGTATAACAGCCGGGCAGCAGAGCAGCGGCGTTTTGTCGAGGAATTTCCGACGAAGCATCCGGTCTCTTTGATTGAAGGGAACTATGATGCCAAACGTTTTTATGAGACGGTCAAAGGGATGGAGCATTTGCCGGAAGGCGGCGCGCGGTGCGAGGCATGTTATGAACTGCGTCTAAGGGAAGCTGCGGAATATGCCAGCCGTCTGGGGTTTACTTATTTTACAACAACCTTATCCATCAGTCCGTTAAAAGATGCACAGAAGCTGAATGAGATCGGCGCCAGACTGGCGCAGGAGTACGGCGTTGCATATCTGCATTCGGACTTTAAAAAGAAAAACGGGTTCCTGCGGTCTACGCAGATCTCAGAAGAATACGATATGTACCGGCAGGATTATTGTGGGTGTATTTTTTCAAAAAAGAAGGATGAATTAATTGGAAAGATCTGAAAGTAAGGCCGATCCGACAGATCAAAAATACCAGTCAGGGACAATGAAGGATAAGGAAAGACCTTAAGAATAGTGGAAGAATCCAATCAGGGACAATGAAGGATAAGGAAAGGCCTTAAGAATAGTGGAAGAATCCAGTCAGGGACAATGAAGGATAAGGAAAGACCTTAAGAACAATGAAAGATGAATGAAAGACAGGAAAGATTAAGAAAGACAAGAATAATAAAAAAGACAAGAATGATAAGAAAGAGAGGAATCTTTTTATGGCACAGTTATGGGGAGGGCGCTTTACAAAAGAGACAGATCAGCTCGTCTATCGTTTTAACGCGTCGATCGCATTTGACCGGAAATTTTATAAACAGGATATTGAAGGCAGTATAGCGCATGTCGGTATGCTTGGCAGGCAGGGGATTCTGACCAGGGAAGAAGCAGGGCAGATGGTGCGGGAACTGCAGCGGATTCTGTCGCACCTGGAAGACGGGACGCTTGAGATTTCAGACCAGTATGAAGATATTCACAGTTTTGTGGAAGCGGTATTGATTGAACGGCTGGGGGATACCGGAAAAAAACTGCATACCGGAAGGAGCAGAAATGATCAGGTCGCGCTGGATATGCGGATGTATACCCGTATGGAAGTCGCTCAGACGGACGGTCTGTTAAAGGAATTGCTGGAGACGATCTTAACGATTATGAAAGCGCATACGGAGACGATTATGCCAGGCTTTACCCATCTGCAAAAAGCGCAGCCGGTAACGCTGGCGCATCATATGGGCGCATATTTTGAAATGTTTAAGCGCGACCGACTTAGAATGCGTGATATTTATGAGCGAATGAATTACTGCCCGCTGGGCAGCGGCGCGCTGGCAGGTACGACTTATCCGTTAGACCGTGAGGATACCGCGCGCGCTCTCGGATTTTACGGGCCTTCGTTAAACAGTATGGACGGCGTTTCGGACAGGGATTATGTAATTGAATTTCTCTCGGCATTATCAACGATCATGATGCATTTAAGCCGTTTCAGCGAAGAAATCATTATATGGAATTCCAATGAGTATCAGTTTGTGGAAATCGACGATAGCTACAGCACTGGCAGCAGCATTATGCCGCAGAAAAAAAATCCGGATATCGCGGAACTGGTGCGCGGCAAGACCGGACGCGTCTATGGCGCGCTGCTGTCTTTGCTGACAACGATGAAAGGGATTCCGCTTGCCTATAACAAGGACATGCAGGAAGATAAGGAGCTGACGTTTGACGCGATTGATACGGCAAAGGGCTGTCTGGCGCTGTTTAACGGGATGCTTGCCACTATCCGGTTTTGCAAAGAACAGATGCGCAAAAGCGCCGCGCTTGGCTTTACCAACGCGACGGACGCAGCCGATTATCTGGTGAATCATGGTGTGCCGTTTCGGGACGCGCATGGGGTGATCGGAAAGCTTGTATTATATTGTATGGAAAAAAACTGCGCGATTGATGATCTGACACTGGAGGAGTTAAAGGCGGTCAGCCCGGTATTTGAGGCGGATCTTTTTGAAGCGGTTTCTATGGAAGCCTGTGTGAATAAGCGGCTGACAATCGGAGCGCCGGGAAAAGAGGCTATGGAGCGGGTGATTGCGCTGGAGGAAGCCTATCTGCGGGAAGCTGCGTTTCCGGATACGGATTGGGAGGATGCTTTGCTGAGACAGTAGTTTTGCATGCAGGCAGTTGTAAAAATTCTACTTGCGTTTTTTGCATACCTGTATTAATATTATAAAATCCCGGGCAAATAAAAATCTGCCCGGGCAGAAAATGTGTTACGACTGCGTATGATCCGCCGCTGATCTGGCGGACTGCAGCTATGATAGAATAAGATGCCCGCTGCCATGCGCCGGGCAGGATGGAGGATTGTTATGAGCGAAAAATTAAAAGTCGGCATTCTCGGCGGAACCGGTATGGTAGGCCAGAGATTTCTTTCCCTGTTAGAAAATCATCCGTGGTTTGAAGTGACTACCATCGCTGCAAGCCCAAGAAGCGCCGGGCAGACTTATGAAGCGGCTGTAAACGGACGCTGGAAGATGGATACGCCGATACCGGAAGCTGTGAAGCAGATCGTTGTGAAAAATGTAAATGAAATCGAAAGCACAGCGTCTGAGGTAGATTTTGTATTTTCCGCTGTAGACATGTCCAAAGAAGAGATTAAGAACATTGAAGACGCTTACGCAAAAACAGAAACTCCGGTCGTATCTAATAACAGCGCCCATCGCTGGACGCCGGACGTGCCGATGGTAGTGCCGGAGATCAATCCGCAGCATATGGATCTGATTCCATATCAGAGAAAACGTCTTGGTACTTCCCGCGGCTTTGTGGCGGTAAAGCCGAACTGCTCGATTCAGTCTTACGCACCGGTTCTTACAGCCTGGATGGAATTTGAACCATATGAAGCAGTCGTTTCCACTTACCAGGCGATTTCCGGCGCAGGCAAAACATTTCAGGACTGGCCGCAGATGGAAGGCAATATTATTCCGTTTATCAGCGGGGAAGAAGAGAAGTCAGAAAAAGAACCGCTGCGGATCTGGGGCGCATTGAAAGACGGCGTGATAGAACCAGCCAAAGAGCCTGTGATTACGAGCCAGTGCATTCGTGTTCCGGTACTGAACGGCCATACGGCTTCTGTATTTGTGAAGTTTAAAAAGAAATCGATAGAGAAAGAACAGCTGATCGAAAAGCTGGCAGCTTACAGCGGCCTGCCGCAGCAGCTGGCCCTGCCGTCAGCGCCAAAGCAGTTTATCCGGTATCTGGAAGAAGACAGCCGCCCGCAGATTGCCATGGATGTGGATTATGAAAACGGCATGGGGATCAGCGTCGGACGCATCCGCAAAGATACCGTCTATGACTGGAAATTTGTCGGATTGTCACACAACACCGTCCGCGGTGCAGCCGGAGGAGCTATTTTATGCGCTGAGTTATTAAAAGCGCAGGGATATATTACGAAAAAATAAGGAAATTCTGCAGTTAACGTCCAGGCAGGCCAGCGCGTTTGGCGCGCTGGCCGTATGAAAGTGTAATGGCTGCAGGAATCCGGACTATTATTTTCATGCATTTTCTTCCAACCTCTTGCAAAGGAAGTTAAAATGTGATATGATTTCGGTACAATTTCTTTTTACTTCAAAATCCAGAAAGCTCAGAACATACGCAATAGGAGAAAGCAATGGTAATCAGACACACAGAAATAAAAAAGATGGAGCAGCTATACGAAAAAAACGGTAATCAGCTTGTTCTGTTATACGGACGCGAGGGCTGCGATAAAGAGGCGCTGATCCGGATCTTCTGCAAAGGGAAAAAATTCTTTTATTATCGTGCGCGCAAAGCGTCTGCGCAGGAACAGTGCATGCAGTTCGGGCATGAAATCGAAAAGCAGTATGATCTGAGCCTGAATAAATACAATTATACCGAATTTTTTAACCGTATCCGCAGCGGCAGCGCCAGCAAGCTGGTCGTGGTCATCGATGAATTTCAAAATATCGCAAAGCGCGATGAAGAATTTTTCAAGGCGGTCTTAAAGCTAAAAGCCAAAAAATTGTATCCGGGTCCGGTGATGATCCTTCTGGCAAGTTCTTCGGTTGCCTGGATGGAACAGGAACTGGAAAATGTATTGGGAGACAGCCGGAAAAAAGTAGACGATATTATTAAGCTGGAAGATTTAAAGTTCCTGGACATTGTGCGTTCCTATCCGGAGTATTCGGTCAGCGACTGTGTGAAAGTATATGGGATTTTGGGCGGAGTTTCTTCGTATATGAACCGCTGGAATTCTAAAAAAGATATCCGCAGCAATATCTGCAAGCATATTTTATCACCAAGCGGATATTTGTTTGAAGAAGCGGAGCGTTTTATTGGAAGCGAACTGCGGGAGCTTGCGATTTATGATACGATTTTGGCTGCAATTGCAGCGGGACACCGCAAGCTGAATGACCTGTTTAACGAGACCGGGTTCTCCAGGGCCAAGATCAGTGTCTATATGAAAAATCTGGCTGCGTTTGAGGTGGTCGAAAAGGTGAATTCTTTTGAGACCGGAGGATGGGAAAATGCGCAGAAAGGGATTTACCAGATCCGCTGCAATTATGTGAATTTCTGGTTCCGTTTTGTGTATCCTCATCTGTCGGATCTGTATATGATGACGCCGGAGACTTTTTATGATGCGTATATCGCACACGATCTGGACGATTATATGAACCGTTATTTTGTGCAGGTATGCATGGAATATCTGGAACTGCTCAATCTGGTGGATAAGCTGCCGATTCGGATACATAAGGCCGGGACATGGGTCGGCAAGACTGGAAATATCGATATTATCGCACAGGACAGCGCCAGGAACAGTCTGATCGGTCTGTGCAACTGGTCCAAACCGCAGCTGACGTATGAGATGTGTGAAAAGCTGTTTGACACTATGAAAAAAGCAAAGTTAAAGTCCGGGTATTATTACCTGTTTTCTGCAAAGAGCTTTGACGACGAGCTGCTGGAAAAAGCAAAAGAAGACAAACGTCTGGTTCTGGTAGATATGACGCAGCTGTAAAAAGTTCTGTCTGCGGTATTTGGGTGCGGCCTGTATAAAGTTTGTCCGAAATGGGAATGGTAAATGGATAAAAATGACTTACACACATTTTGCAGTGTGTGTAAGTCATTTTTCTGTCAGGGGCATTGGTGTTAGGAGAGATTATGGCAAAAGCATTATACATAGCGGAAAAGCCTTCAGTGGCACAGGAATTTGCCAGGGCTTTGAAGATGGACATGAAGCGGTATGATGGCTATCAGGAAGGAAAAAGCGCGGTTGTGACCTGGTGCGTGGGCCACCTTGTTACGATGAGCTATCCGGAAGTATATGATCCGAAATATAAGAGATGGAGTTTGTCCGCACTGCCGTTTCTGCCGCAGGAATTTAAATATGAAGTGATTCCGTCCGCCGCAAAGCAGTTTCGGATTGTATCTTCCCTGTTAAAGCGCAAAGATGTCAGCGTTATCTATGTCTGCACGGACTCCGGGCGGGAAGGGGAATATATCTACCGGCTTGTGGAGCAGATGTCCGGGGTGACAGGCAAGCAGCGCAAACGGGTGTGGATTGATTCCCAGACCGAAGAGGAAATTCTGCGCGGCATCCGGGAAGCCAAAGATTTGTCGGAATACGATAACCTGGCCGCCAGCGCCTATCTGCGCGCAAAGGAAGATTATCTGATGGGGATTAATTTTTCAAGGCTGCTGACGTTAAAATACGGCGACGCAGTGGCGGGGTACCTGCATGAAAAATATGCGGTGATATCCGTCGGGCGTGTGATGACCTGCGTCCTTGGGATGGTAGTACGCAGAGAGCGGGAAATCCGGGACTTTGTCAAAACGCCGTTTTACCGGGTACTGGCGCAGATCGATGTCAGGGAGCATAAGATGGAATGTGAATGGAAGGCTGTCGAAGGCTCCGCTTATTTTCAGTCGCCGAAGCTGTATAAGGACAACGGCTTTCTGGAAAAAGAAGAGGCGGCGCGTCTGATCGCACATCTGGAGGAAGATCCGCCGATCACGGCAGTCGTATGTTCCATGGAAAAGAAAAAAGAAACGAAATATGCACCGCTGCTGTTTAACCTGGCAGAGCTGCAAAATACCTGCTCCCGGTTTTTCAAAATCAGCCCGGATCAGACGCTTGGTATCGTTCAGGAACTATATGAAAAGAAGCTGGTTACCTATCCGCGTACCGATGCCCGTGTGCTTTCCACTGCGGCGGCAAAAGAGATTCGTAAAAATATCAGCGGTTTACGCGCTATTTCCGGTGTCCGGCAGTTTGTGGACGTGATTTTGGAACGAGAAAGCTGGAAAAAGATTGCAGGCACACGTTATACCAACGACAAACAGATTACAGACCATTATGCCATTATTCCAACCGGGCAGGGGATCGGCGCGTTAAAATCACTGAGCGCGACGGCGATCAAAGTCTATGAGACAATTGTACGCCGCTTTCTGGCTGTTTTTTATCCGCCTGCGGTCTATTGGAAATACCATCTGGTATTCCAGGTAAAGGAAGAAAAGTTTTTTGCCGGATTTAAAGTGTTAAAAGAACCGGGCTATCTTCCGGTGATGGAGTATTCTTTTTTTCAAAAGAAAAAAGAAGGCGGCGAAACGGCAGCAAACGCAGAACAAAATCCGTCTGCGGCGGACCCCGGGCTGCTGGAAGCGGTGGCGTCTTTGAAAAAAGGCATGACGTTTCCAGCAGGCCATTTTCAGATCAAAGAAGGCGAGACGTCGCCGCCCAAACGGTACAATTCCGGCTCCATGATTTTAGCTATGGAAAATGCCGGGCAGCTGATTGAAGACGAAGAACTGCGGGCTACGATTAAAGGCAGCGGGATCGGCACCAGCGCCACCCGTGCGGAAATCCTGTCTAAGCTGGTACGCAATAAGTATCTTTCCCTGCAAAAAAAGACGCAGGTCATTACGCCGACACTGCTGGGAGAGATGATTTTTGATGTTGTAAACGCGTCGATTAAGTCTTTGCTGAATCCGGAACTGACGGCGAGCTGGGAAAAAGGATTGACTTATGTGGCGCAGGGGTTCATTACGACGCAGGAATATATGGATAAGCTGGAGCATTTTATACAGAGCCGTACAAGCGGCGTTCTGCATCTGAATAACCGGAATCAGCTGCGCGGTTTTTTTGACAAGGCGGAAACTTATTATCAAAAATAAAACAATTTGATCAGACAGAAAGAGAGGAGATTAAAATGGAATCATGCTTCATTAAAAATATGTATGATCTGAACGAAACAATTGCCGCGGATTTATTTGCCGGAGCGGACTATCCATGGGAAGTGCTTGGAAAGATCAAAGACTTTATTATTGAACTTGGAAACAGCCTGGACCCGGAGCGCTTTGAAAAGCGCGGCGAAACAATCTGGGTCGCAAAATCGGCAGAGGTTGCGCCGACTGCCTGTCTGAACGGGCCGCTGATTATCGACGAAGAAGCGCAGATCCGCCATTGCGCATTTATCCGCGGCAGTGCGATTGTCGGAAAAGGCGCGGTGATAGGCAATTCCACGGAATTAAAGAATGTGGTTATTTTTAACGGTGTGCAGGTGCCGCATTATAATTATGTCGGGGATTCCATCCTTGGATACAAATCCCATATGGGCGCGGGATCGATTACTTCCAATGTGAAGTCGGACAAAACACTGGTCACGGTAAAAAACGGGTCACAGCAGATACAGACAGGACTTAAAAAATTCGGCGCTATGCTGGGAGATTTTGTGGAAGTCGGCTGTAATTCCGTTTTAAATCCGGGTACTGTCGTAGGCCGTCATACAAATATCTATCCGCTGTCTATGGTACGCGGCGTGGTAACGGCGCATTCGATCTATAAAAATAAAAATGAAATTGTAACAAAAGAAGATTAAGAGCGAAAGTAATAGGGATGGTCTGTAGTTTGCTGGGAATATACGGGCCGTATCTTATTTTATCTTGTTTTTTTATTATATTATTTTTTATCTTACTTTTAGAATGAGGATTTATGGAAATATTTGAGCATACCGCAGAACTATGGGATCTGTATACAAAGGACAAAGAAAAAACAGGCAGAACACACCAGCGGGGACTTCCCATGCCGGAAAATTATTATCGTCTTGCCATCCATGTATGTATCTTTAACAGCAAAAACCAACTGCTGATCCAGCAGCGGCAGCCTTTTAAGAAGGGATGGCCGAATATGTGGGACGTAACGGTCGGCGGCTCTGCCGTGGCTGGCGACAGCAGCACACAGGCGGCGGAACGGGAATTATTCGAGGAGCTTGGGATTCGGCTGGATCTGTCCAAGGAACGTCCGTTTCTGACGATGAATTTTTCCGGCGGATTTGATGATTTTTACATTATTGAACAGGAAATTGATCTGGCCGGGCTGCGGCTGCAGCCGGAAGAAGTACGGCAGGTCCGTTGGGCGGATCAGGATGAGGTTATCAAAATGCAGGCGCAGGGGATTATGATTCCTTACTGGTTTTTAGACCGCCTGTTTGAGATTCGCGGCAGCTATGACAGACAGGGCGAACGTATTCACAGGATTCAGACAGGATTCGCGGGTTTTGCGCATTTGGAGTCCTGGCTGAATTTTACAGAAATTGTCAAAAAGGATTTCCCGGGAATGGACAGCGATGACGCCATGAACAGTTACTGCGGCGTGGTGATCCGGCACATGAAGCGGGGTACAGCCATTTATGCGGCCGACGGCAGAATGATTATCGGCGTGCTGCTGTTTGCAAAAGAGGAAAGCAGAATTGTCTGCCTGGCAGTCCATCCGGAATACCGCAGGCAGCGGGTAGCGTCCCGTATGCTGCAGCTGATGCTAAAAAAATTAGACCCGGCAAAAGACATTACAGTGGAAACGTTCCTGGAGGGAGACGCAAAAGGAACTGCTGCCAGACAGTTTTACCGTTCGATGGGGTTTGTTCCGGGGCAGAAGGGGATGCATGAGGGGTATCCGGTGCAGGAGTTTATTTATCGGCGGGGGAGGACAGTTCATGATGGATGTTAAGGGAACGCTGGTTTTATATCAGTAAAAAATACATGAAAATGGGAGACAGAAACTGTCTCCCTTAAGTTTGATTTGTAATTTTAATTTGTAATTTAAAAAGTAAAATTCTCTAAACACTATTTTTAATTATTAATTTGTGCTATGATAATAACGTTTTTATGCTAGTTTTTCAAAGCATCTTTATTTTGCCTTTTCAGCAAATTCCGTCGTCACCAGCGTATCATACGCCGGTTTTTTTGTAATAACGTCCGCGTCTTCCAAAATTTGCAGCAGCAGTTCAAAACTTTCCTTGGAAAATACAAGGTCATCCTTCCATGTATCCTGCGCATGATAACGTTCTGTAATAGCTGTCAGCGTATCCAGGTCTGTCTCGGAAAACTGTGGCTGTATGGTTTTTGCGATTTCTTCACTGGAATGCGATACGGTATAGTCCATACCTTTTTGCAGGGCATTGGTAAAGGACTGGATCAAGTCTTTGTTTTTATCCAGATAGCTCTTTTTTGCGCTGAACGCAGTATACGGCACATAGCCGGATTCTACGCCGACAGAACTTACGACAAATCCTTCCCCAGCTTGTTCCAGTGCAGTTGCGGACGGCTCAAATTCTACCGTATAGCTGCCTTTTCCGCCTGAAAATGCGGCCGCTGTCGAGCCGAAATCAATGCTTTGGTCAATGCGTACGTCGGACGGCTTTATTCCGTTTTTCTTTAATACATATTCAAACACCATTTCCGGCATACCGCCGGCCCGCCCGCCAAGTACTTCGGCGCCTTTTAAATCAGACAGTTGGAATGCGTCTGTCTTTTCCCGCGCCACAATAAAATTCCCTGCCCGCTGTGTCAGCTGGGCGAAATTCACAACTGCATCGGAGGCGCCTTCGTTATAGGTGTAAACCGTTGTCTCAGGCCCCATAAATCCGATATCTGCTTCACCGGATAAGACAGCCGCCATTACTTTATCCGCGCCAAAACCAGTGACCAGTTCCAGATCAATGCCTTCCTGTTCAAAATAACCGTTTTCTATGGCTGCGTACATCGGTGCATAAAAGATTGAGTGGGCGACTTCGTTCAAAGTAACTTTTGTAAGCGGCTTTCCGCCTTGTTTTTGAATGACCGATGTTTTGGCGGTATCGTTTTTGCCGCATCCGGCCAGTAAGCATATGGCCAGGGCAGTGATAAAAAGAAGTGGAAGAAGATGTCTTTTCAGGTTCATGAAAGACCCCCGTTTCTGGATTTGTTATAGTATACTGTCTGATTTGGAAAGTGTGAGTAGCCGATGTGATACAAAAGTGCTTTACATCACAACAAAATCAAGATATAATTTTACTAATACATGTTTTTAATCAGAAATATTGTAACCGTTCCATGGGTGACCGCAGCGGTTGCAAAATGTTTGTTCAATACAATACAGACAGGGAGGAGAGCAATGGCGAAATATGTAATGGCGCTGGATGCCGGGACGACAAGTAACCGGTGTATTTTGTTTAATGAAAAAGGAGAAATGTGCAGCGTAGCGCAAAAGGAGTTTACGCAGTATTTTCCAAAGCCGGGCTGGGTAGAACATGATGCGAACGAGATCTGGTCCGCGCAGCTGGGCGTTGCGGTAGAAGCAATGCAAAAAATCGGCGCAACCGCGGACGATATCGCGGCGATCGGTATTACGAACCAGCGCGAGACGGCAATTGTATGGGACAAAGAGACCGGAGAACCGATCTGCCACGCGATTGTCTGGCAATGCAGGCGTACATCAGAATATTGTGATTCATTAAAGGAACGGGGACTGACGGAAACGTTCCGCAAAAAAACCGGACTTGTGATAGACGCCTATTTTTCGGCTACGAAAGTCAAATGGATTCTGGACCATGTAGCCGGGGCAAGGGAAAAAGCGCAGGCCGGGAAGCTGCTGTTTGGCACGGTGGAGACATGGCTGATCTGGAAAATGACAAAAGGGGCCGTGCATGTAACCGACTATTCCAATGCGTCCAGGACGATGTTATTTAATATTAATACGCTTACCTGGGATGCGGATATCTTAAAGGAATTGGATATTCCGGAATGCATGCTGCCGCAGCCGGTGCCGTCGAGCAGTATATACGGGGAAGCAGATCCTTCGTTTTTTGGCGGGCCGATTCCAATTGCAGGCGCTGCGGGCGATCAGCAGGCGGCTTTGTTCGGGCAGACTTGTTTTACGGCGGGAGAAGCGAAAAATACGTATGGAACAGGCTGTTTTTTACTGATGAATACGGGGGAAAAACCAGTGTTTTCCAAAAACGGCCTGGTAACGACCGTCGCATGGGGACTGGACGGCAGGGTAAATTATGCACTGGAAGGTTCGATCTTTGTAGCGGGCGCCGCGGTGCAGTGGCTGCGCGATGAGATGCGTCTGGTTGATACTTCGCCGGATACAGAATATATGGCTTCCAAAGTAAAGGATACAAATGGCTGCTATGTGGTGCCAGCGTTTACGGGGCTTGGCGCGCCCTATTGGGACCAGTATGCCAGAGGAACGATCGTAGGCATTACCCGCGGGGTAAATAAATACCATATCATCCGCGCGACGCTGGAATCGATTGCATACCAGGTAAATGATGTGATCACGGCGATGCAGGCGGATTCGGGCATTATGTTAAGTACGCTGAAAGTAGACGGCGGCGCAAGCGCCAATAATTTTCTCATGCAGTTTCAGTCAAGTGTGATCAACGCACCCGTCCATCGTCCGGTCTGCGTGGAAACGACGGCAATGGGAGCCGCGTATCTGGCCGGGCTGGCCGTAGGGTACTGGAACGGCAAGGAAGAAGTGATTAAGAACTGGCAGATTGACCGGGTCTTTAAGCCGGAAATGGAAGAAAAAGACCGCAGGGACTGTCTGGATGGATGGAGCAGAGCTGTGAAATATTCCTATGGATGGGCAAAGGAAGAACGGTAATCAATTTGGAAAAGGAGAAACAGCTGTTATGTATGATGTGTGTATCATAGGAGCAGGCGTTTGCGGCTGCGCCGTGGCCCGGGAACTGGCCAGGTATCAGGTAAATGTTTGTGTTGTGGAAAAATGTGAGGATGTCTGTTGTGGAACTTCCAAGGCCAACAGCGCAATTGTGCATGCGGGATTTGACGCGCCGCCAGGATCGTTAATGGCCCGGCTGAATGTGGAAGGGAATGCGCGTATGGAACAGCTGGCAAAAGAGCTGGATGTTCCGTTTCAAAGAAACGGTTCGCTCGTTGCCTGTCTGCACGAAGAGGATCTGCCGCGGCTTAAGGAGCTTTATGAAAAAGGCGTCAAAAACGGTGTTCCGGGCCTTAAGATTCTTACCAGGGAAGAGGCGCTGCAAATGGAGCCGCATCTGTCCGATGACGTGGCGGGCGCTTTGTATGCGCCGACAGGCGGGATTGTATGTCCGTTTCTGTTAACGATCGCGCTGGCGGAAAATGCGCATACAAATGGTGTGGAATTTTTATTTCATACAACCGTCACACAGATTCAAAAAGGAGATGAATTTTTTACCATACAGACAGATCAGGGGACGATTGAGAGCAGGTATATCGTCAATGCAGCCGGGGTTTACGCGGATGAGATTTATCATATGGCAGGCAGTCTCCCGATGAACATTACGGCGCGCAAAGGGGAATACTTCCTGCTTGACCACAGTGCGGGCAGTCATGTGTCGCATACCGTCTTTATGCTGCCGACCAAAATGGGGAAAGGAGTGCTTGTATCCCCGACGGTGCATGGGAATCTGATCGTTGGCCCTACGGCTGCGGATCTTAAAAATAAAGAAGGAACGAATACAACCAGACAGGGACTTGCGGAACTGCGTGCTAAGGCAGGGCTTGCGGTAAAAGGGCTGCCGTTTGGACAGGTTATTACTTCTTTTGCGGGGCTGCGCGCACATGAGGACGGCGGTGAATTTATCATTGGAGAGGCCGAAGACGTGGAGCGTCTGATTCAAGTGGCAGGGATGGAATCGCCGGGACTTTCGAGCGCGCCTGCAGTCGGCGTTATGGTGGCGGAGCTTCTGCGTGAAAAAATGGGTCTGAAGGAAAAAGCAGATTTTATCCCGCAGCGCAAAGGGATCGTGCGTCCGTCGGATCTGAGTCTGGAAGAGCGCAATGCGCTGATCCGGGAACAGCCGGCGTACGGCGTCGTTGTCTGCCGCTGCGAGTCTGTGACGGAAGGCGAGATTTTGGATGCGATCCGAAGGCCGGTTGGCGCAAGGTCCCTGGACGGTGTGAAGCGGCGTACCAGAGCGGGTATGGGCAGATGCCAGTCGGGATTTTGCAGCCCGCGGGTGATGGAGATTTTAGAGCGGGAACTGGGGATACGCATGGAAGAGATTACGAAGTCAGGCGGGCAGTCAACGCTTGTAACCGGACATACCAAGCAGCATGGGGCTGAGTAAGCAGGAGGTGCGTTGTGAAGGAATATGATATTGTAGTGGCAGGCGGAGGGCCTGCCGGGCTGGCGGCAGCGCTTGCCGCAAAAAAAGCCGGGATCGAAAGCATCCTGATCCTGGAACGGGATAAAGAGCTGGGAGGCATATTAAATCAGTGCATCCATAATGGGTTTGGCCTGCATACATTTCAGGAAGAATTGACCGGGCCGGAGTATGCGGGGCGGTATATCGATCTGGTAAAAGAACAGGGAATTGCGTATCTGCTGGATACAATGGTGATGGAGATCAGTCCGCAGAAAGTCGTAACAGCGATGAACCGCACGGACGGCGTGATGCAGATCCAGGCAAAAGCGGTGATTCTGGCGATGGGCTGCAGGGAGCGTTCCAGAGGGGCGCTAAATATTCCGGGATATCGTCCGGCTGGTATTTTTTCAGCGGGTACGGCGCAGCGGCTGGTAAATATGGAAGGATATCTGCCAGGCAGGGAAGTCGTGATCTTAGGCTCCGGGGATATCGGGCTGATTATGGCGCGGCGTATGACGCTGGAAGGCGCAAAGGTAAAAGTAGTTGCCGAACTGATGCCGTATTCCGGCGGATTAAAGCGGAATATCGTGCAATGTCTGGATGATTACGGGATACCACTGAAACTGAGCCATACCGTAGTGGACATCCGCGGCAAAGAACGTCTTGAAGGCGTTACGCTGGCGCAAGTAGATACGCAGGGAAAGCCGATACCAGGTACGGAAGAAGACTATGCGTGCGATACGCTGCTGCTGTCTGTCGGCCTGATACCGGAAAATGAGCTTTCCAAAGGCATGGGCGTGGAAATGGACCCGGTAACGGCAGGCCCGGTGGTCGATGAGAGCCTGGAGACGAATATTCCGGGCGTGTTTGCCTGCGGCAATGTACTTCACGTACATGATTTAGTGGATTATGTATCTGAAGAAGCAGGACGGGCGGGTGTCAATGCGGCCAGATTTGTGTCTGGTGAGACGACAGGAAGCGGCAGTCAGATCACGCTGTCTGCCGAAGACGGCGTACGCTATACCGTACCGCGCCGGATCGATTTGTCGAAAATGGAAGATACGCTGACCGTACGGTTCCGCGTCGGAGCAGTGTACCAGAATGCGTTTATCAGCGTTTACCTGGATGGGGAACGGATCATGCACCGGAAAAAACAGGTGATGGCGCCAGGCGAGATGGAGCAGGTGGTATTACAAAAACAAAAGCTTGCCGCATATCCGAATCTGAAACAGATCACGGTTAAAATCGAAAAGGAGTAGCAATATGGATCAAAAAGAAATACAGGTACAAACAAAGCAGCTGACTTGTATCGGCTGTCCGATGGGCTGTCCGCTTACCGTCACGATCGAACAACAAACTATGGAACAAAAAGCAGCAGGGCAAAAAACGGTGACGCAGGTAACCGGGCATACCTGTCCGAAAGGAAAAGCATATGCAGAAAAAGAAGTGACCAATCCGACCCGAATTGTGACTTCAACTGTAAAAGTAGAAGGCGCAGACCGAAAGCTGATTTCCGTAAAAACAAAAGAAGATATTCCAAAAGATCAGATTTTTGCATGTATGCGCGAAATCAACGGGATTCTTGCAAAAGCTCCGGTGCAGATCGGAGACGTGCTGCTGGAAAATGTAGCTGGTACGGGAGTAGCAGTGATCGCTACGAAAGCGGCGGCAGCGGTATGATGACATACAAAGTGATAGCAATGGAACAGGATGTAAGGAAAGACCATTTCACATATTTTCAGGGGATGGGATATCCTTATATGGGCGTAACGGTAAATGTGGACATTACAGACTGGCTTGCAGCAGTAAAGTCCCAAAAACTTCCGTTTTTTCATAGTTTTTTATACGTCGTGGCAAATGCTGCAAACCAAGTGCCGCAGCTTCGCCAGAGAATCAAAGACGGCGGCGTGATCGAGTATGAACATTGCCCAAGTTCGTATACGGTAGCATTAGAGAACGGGACATACGGTTACTGCACACTGCAAACCCAAAAGCCGTTTAAAGAATTTTTAGAGTATGCCGCAAAAGAACAGCGGCAGGCAGTGGAACAGGGCGGTATTGACGACGGAGAGGACGCGCTGGCGCTGTTTTTTATCTCATCTTTGCCATGGTTTTCATACAGCGCGCTTGTGCAGCCAGTTCCGTCTCCGGCGGACAGCAATCCGCGGATTACGTGGGGCAGATATTTTGTGCAGGAAACAAAGACATGGATTCCGGTATCGCTGCTGTGCCATCATGCGCTGGTGGACGGGATGCATCTGAACCTTTTTTTTGAACAGCTGTATGCACAGCTTAAGGCATTTGTATCGTACAGCAAAAGCCAGTAATTCCTTGGGAGAGTGAAACGATGTTTGGTGTAGAAGAGATCCAGAGCCTGAATGAATTGGAACTGGCGGTTTATGAATATGTCATGCTGCATAAAAACGCAGTCTCTTACATGCGCATCCGGGAACTTGCCGCGGAGGCGCATGTATCTACGACGACTGTGATTCGCTTTTGCAAAAAAATGGGCTGCGACGGATACGCGGAGTTTAAGCTGCGTATGAAGGAATATATCGGGTTCAAACAGGTAGCGCCTCTGTCTGAAGATTTTTCTGAAATCCGGACTTTTTTTGACCGCTGTGAGACAGACGCTTTCCAAAAAAAGCTGGAAGAAGCGGCAGCGGTTATCGCGAAAACGGAACGGCTTATATTTGTCGGCATTGGAAATTCGGGGCATGTAGGGCAGTATGGAGCCAGGTATTTTACAAATCTGGGGAAATTCAGCCTGTGTATTTCAGATCCTTTTTATCCGATTAATATGAAGGATGCAGCGTCCACAGTTGCGATGATCCTGTCCGTATCAGGAGAGTCGCGGCAGGTGGTGAAGATCGCAAACGGTTTGAAACGTTCCGGCTGCCGGATGATCAGCATTACGAATACGGAGCAGTGTACGATCAGCAGGTTGTCGGATGTGAATCTGCCGTATTATATTACAATGCTGCGGGATGAGGATGGCGTGGATTATACGTCGCAGATGCCGGTTATGTATGTGATTGAGGAACTTGGAAAAAGGATTCGGGGGAGGTTGATGGAGGATTAATTTGGAGGCGGGGCTGGCTGGGCGGACGACTCTGCGGGATGGGGC
>VSNY01000055.1 GCA_009774535.1 Lachnospiraceae bacterium | reverse complement strand
TTTTAGTATTGTCCTATATTTTTTATTAAATACTATTGACATCAATGACAAACTGCATTATAGTATATCCATAGAGAATCTCTATGTACCGCCTGATTCATGAATATTCAGGCAATAAAATAATGCTGCAGGTTTATCTTAATATATCATGAAATATCAGCGCGCATAAGCATGATATATGAAAGATATAAATTATAATTAATATATGTCGAATCATATTTAATTTAATCTACAAAATTAAGGAGAACAATCATGAAGATAAAAAAAATTAACTACGTTAGCATTAGCTGGCGTTATAATGATATGTACAAATTCCAGCGCTTTTGCGCAGGAAGCAAAGGAATCATGGTATGTACCTGATCAACCGTTACCAGGATATGAGATTGATGTCACTGAATACGATACGCTCCAATATAATGGCGAACTGCCTCAGAGCCGGGTTGCTACTTGCCTGAGTAGCGGTGTTACAAGATATATTAATCATGATACAGGAAACTATTATGCAAAAGGAGCAACCATTGTTGTAGAAAGTACAACTGGCGCTCACCTGAATCATACAACAACAGTTACTCTTGAAAAGAAAACTTTGTTTGGCGGTACGACTGTATTAGTGAAAGGTCATAATACAGGAAAAAGAGAAGTGTGGGCAACAACACCAGAAACACCTACAAAAGGAGACCCACATGTATATTGGAAAGAAGCATAATAGCATCCAACAAGCTCACTAAATTATATATTTAATCAAAACAGCCTGTCACTCATTGAAGACTTCATTGATCAATGAGTTGGCCGGCTGCTTTGTTGGAAAGGAAATATAATTAATCTATGAATATAAATAGAAAGAAAAAAATCAGCGATCTGATCATTACTCTGATCCTTCTGGCAGCAATAGCAGTTTTCCTATTATTTTGGATTCAAAAACAAAACAATTTTCACAAATCCTTATTTCAAGTAGTAGATTGTTATGATACCCAAAATTATACCATAGAACAATTAGACGATATTTATGCGCAAGATGATTTTCTTGAAAATCTGAAACATTTTAACCAAGACTTACATCATAATAACGAATTTCAATATGTAGAAGTAGGGACGCAAGCACTGGAATTCATCGGACATTGGGACAAACCGGCCAGCCTTGCGAATGGGTATGGGCATAAAGATCTGAGAAATCAAAAAGCAGAACAGGACGGAAAAGAAGTTGAGATTACTCCCGTTAATTCGTTTCAGATCGCCAGGCAAAGCCAGAAGCCTTTTTTTGGCAGAGATTTATTTCCAGACCAGGCATTTGTGCAGAATGGCAATACTGTTTCGCTTTTTCTCGGAAATGGTTTTCAAAACTATTATAAAATTGGAGATCAGATTTCATTTATATATTTATATCAAACTTGGATCGGTACCGTAACTGGTTTTTTGGATCAACAGGAAAAAATCGAGCTGGATGATTTTTATATTTTTGATTTGGATACATTTGTTATTATGCCATACTTTGAGCAGTTACTTCCGGATAAAGTCCTATTTGATAACGAAAGATTTCAGATCAGTTATTATATACAAAAAAATTATGGGTACTTAAAATTAAAAGATAAAAAAGAATTCCGAAAGGGTAAAAAATACATAGAGCAGTTGGCATCAAAATATCATTTAGATTATACTTTATTAAAAGGTTATTAAAAAATACAGGCGCAAATATGGTTACGCATATACTGCAATCGGAAGAACTGTAAGTTGAATATGAAGACAGGTATTTACAGTATCATCCATCAGAAATTGAAATGTTTATGTACGTTGTAGATACAATGTATTGGCATAGAACTTTGAGAGTAATATAATATTGTAAAGGAAGGAGTTGATCTTATGGCAACGGCTAATATAACAATGCGAATGGATGAGGATTTGAAGTTGCAGTTGCAGGAACTTGTATCTAATCTTGGAATGGATATGACAACTTTTTTTACAATATCAGCAAAACAAGCTGTAAGAGAGCAGCGGATACCATTTGCAATTTCTATGGATGTACCTAATGCAGATACCATCAGAGCCATTGATGATGTAAGACATGGAAGGAATTTAAGTCGTTCTTTTTCTTCTGTGGAAGAATTAATGAAGGACTTAAATGCTGAAGATTAGATATCATACTTCTTTTAAGAAGGATTACAAAAGGATGATTAAAAGAGGGTATGATATAAAACTTATAGAAGAAATTATTCAAAAGTTAGCAAACGGCGAACAATTACCAGAGAAAAATAAGGATCATCCCCTTAGCGGAGATGATACTGGTTGCAGAGAATGCCATATTACACCAGATTGGCTATTGATTTATGAGAGTGAAGAACCTTTGGCAAAAGCACTGTTATCCATATAAATATGATATACGGCAGCAGTACCTTTGCCATTGATTTGCGGAATTAAAAAATACAAGAGCAAATAAAAGGATGCATGTTATGCGTGTTCTCCCAGAATCTTTTTTATCGCGTCCGCCTCTTCCTTCGTCATAACGCTGCTTCCTGCAAGCGACGAGACAAAATTCACGAAAGAGCCTCCATGTCTGCGAAGAATAAACTGTTCCGAAATATGCGCTTCATACTCCTCTTTCGTAACGATCGGTTCATAATGATATCTGCGTTCCACAGAAATACGACGAATCATTTCTTTTTTATATAAATTCGATAAAAATGTATTTAAGGTCTGCTTTTTCCATTCTTTGCCGCATGTATCATGAAAATATTCCATAATCTCTTTGGCTGGCACATCCCTTCCCTGCGCCCATAAAAATTCTAAAATCTCCAGCTCTGCCGGTGATACTGCCGCTATTTTTGACATGCCACACTCCCCTTCCCGGTCGTTTCTTCCTGTTTCATTTCCTGCGGAATATTCATAATCAGGCGGAATACAAATACCCCGTGATCATTTTTAAAATCGTATTCCCCGTCAAATTTTACCGCCGTTTTTATAATGCTTAACACACCGATTCCTCCGGTAAATTCCGGTCTCGGCTGTCCGTTTTGAAGCGTGGTTTCTTTTGTACATGTATTACTGCAAAAGATGACCAGTTTCTGATTTTTACGCTTTAGCATCAAATGAATGACGCATTCCCTCTCAGGCGTTTGCTTTTTTACCTCCATACAGCCATAGATCGCGTTTTCATACGCGTTGGCCAGTATCGCAATCAAGTCTATACTTGGAATCGCAAAATCCCGTTCCAGTTCCACATCCAGTGTGACTTTGATCTGCTGCTTCTCTGCCTTGCGGGTATAGGCCGCCAGAATATTATTGACTGCGGTATTGGCACAAATCACCTGAGCCACACTTTTATCCGTCTCTTCCTGGTATTCCTTCAAATACGACAGCAGTTCCTCATTTTGTCCCAGCCTGGCGTATTCGGCAATAACCGCATTATGATGACGCACATCATGACGGATTCTCCTGCCAGATTCTACGGATTCTTCCAGCAATTCCATATTCCGCTCCAGCAGGCGCTGGTTCATTTTTATAAGCTGGTTTTCCGTCTGGTATTCCTTTTCCTTGCCCATATGCAGGTAGAGGCGGTACACCAGCAGCTGCAGGGCGCTGACCAGAAAAAAATTCGTAGCAATCTGAATCAGCCGAAACGGCGTTCTCTCGTGAATTAAGTTAGGATTTAAAATAAAAGCAATCCCAAATAAAATACAGATTACCATAACCGCTGCGCTGAACCGATCCAGTTCACTCTGCACATAATGGCTGAACCCCCGGATCGAATCTTTTACATACCGTTCCATCAGCCATGCCATCAAGACAATCAGCACGATCCGCGTAATTACATCTGCCCATACATTGCCGTCAAAAAACATCAGAGAAACCTGAATGCCTCCGATTAAAAATACTGCCAGCAGATAGAAAGACAATGCCAGCTTATAAATAGCCAGAAACAACGGATCGCTGCTAAGACAGAGTGAAAATACCGCAAATGCCAAAAACATAACAAACGCCGACATTCTTACGCAATTCTCCCAGTCCACCGTATACCAGATACATGCCGCCAAAATCAGAACCACGCAAAAGCTGGTATAACAAGCAATTGTCTTTTTTGTACTGTACCTTGACTGACTCATAATGGAATACAGCAGGATAATTCCTGCCAGGCTGATGACATACCGGATACACGCGATCCATACAGAACCACCTAACATTTCCTTTTCTCCTTTTGCCAAACACGGCCATTCACACTTGCAAAACTGCCAGTGATCTGCAGGTTACAGGTCTGCTGCCCTTTTGATCAGTCCGCAGCACTTATAATGCCGCAGCGGATATCGTTCCACCGGAACATTTTTTTCCTGCGCCAGACGCATGACATGCCTGAGCGCCTGAGCGCTTTCCCACCGCGCGTCCACCAGCACCTTCCATGGCACCCGCCTTAACAGCACCCTGGTTGTCTCACCGATCCCTGGTTTGACCAGATGAATATCCTGCATCCCAAATGCCTCCGCAATCTGCTCCGCTTCTTCCATCCCTGTCCCTGGCGCCGCCGGATTCTGCAGACTGCTGTCTGGCCGTAACTGTTCCTGCGCTTTGTCCGGAAAATACTGTTCCACCGCTTCCAGGAACGATTCCGACAGATCGGACTGCGCCAGTTCCCCATAAAAAACCGCGCCGTGAAAATCCTGCGCCCCAATCACATCGCTTCTTAAAAAAGTCCTGCTGATCAGGCCGGATACCGTACAGTTTAGACACGAACTCGGAATCAGAAGATCTTCATGCGTTCCGCATAAGTCCGTAATATTTGCAGGATCTGCAAGCACCGCGATCTGCGGCGATACCCCCGGATAAGCTGCCACTGCCTCCTCAAGCTCTTTGAAAATCGCACCTTTCCCAATCCAGCCATCCACAAATAACAGCTGCCGCGGCTCATACCGCTCCAGCAGATACCGCATGGCATTATGGTCGATCCCCCTGCCTCGGATAATAGAGATTGCATAATGCGGCAGTTCCAGGCGACGATACTGTTTGAAAAACCGTTTCAGCAAAATTCCGACCGGAATACCTGCCCTTGCCAATGATACAAGTACGGTATCCGGCCCCCGCTTATGCAGAATTTTCTCCGCAAGCCTGGCCACTGCCCAAGCTGTCGGCGCCGCGTAGATACGCAGCGCTTCCTGATATACCTGCATATAACGCTCCGTTGGTACATATTCAATCGGAAGCATTTCGCAATAATGCCTGCCGGACTGGATCAGCTTTTCCCGCTCATGCGTCGGCTGCGGCTCTACCAGGCCCGTAATATCCTTTAACAGCAGTACCACATCTTCTTCCCTGTATGAACTTCTCAACTCAACACCACCTGACTACACAGATATTATTATTCCAAAGCGACACGGCCCGCACCAACGCATCGACGCCCTCCCGTTCCGCACAATGGGCGTCTGTAAAAATCCATACACTGTCATAAACGCCAAGATCATAGACATATGTCTGCCTGTTTTGATCATAAAAACTAGGCAGCGGATATCTGACATGCAGCGGATACCGCTCCTCTTCATATACCGCAATCGGGCTTCTGGTCGTCGCATGAAACCAAACCTCCGCTCCGCCCCTTTCCATCTGCTCTGCCGCCAAAAGCGCCGGATACATAAACTCTTCCGTACCAAGCACCAAAATCCTGCCCGTAAGCGGAAATCCGGAACGCTCCTTTACCTGTTCCCACAAATGCATACAGGCTGTCTCATAAGCATCCGAAAAAACAAGCCGTCTTGCGTCCATCCAGCCGTCTGCTTCTAGTTCCACTACATGTTTTCCAAATGCCGCACATCCGCTGTCCAGAGAAATTCCTTTTTTTACATATCCCTGCAGCGCTTGTTCATAATCCGCCTGCTCCGTCTTAACCAGATAAAAAACAGAAATTCGCCTGGATTTCCAGTCTTCCAGCGCCTGCGCGTCCATCCCGTTTAGAATCGACGCTGCCGCGTAGGTCACCTGTCCCGGATTTTCTTCTTCCAATCGGTCGATCAGATGCCGGATGGTTTTTCCGGTCGTCACCTCATCCTCTGCAAATAAGATCCGGTCAACATCCGGCAACATCCGTTTCAGATCATTCTTCACCAGCCGCTGCTGCGTGGCATGGCTGTGTTCCTCTGAAAAATATAAATATTCCGCCCCGGCTACCTCCTCGCGGGTCGTCTGGATATAATATGCCCCCAGTGCCGATGCCAAAGCCGCGCCAATCGCTGTCGCCGTCTCCGCAAATCCGATCACAAGCGTCCGCGGTCCTGCATAAGACTGCGGCACCTGATCCGCCAAAGCCCGAAACATAGCCAAAGCCTCCGCTGGCTTGACTGGAATATGCTTCCCCTGCAGCCGGTTAATCACCAGATAATTTCTCTTTGGATTATTTTCCCTTTTGGCAATTCTGACCAATTCTTTGCTGTTATATACCATTGCTGTTTCCTTTCCTACTATTGTATACAAAATAAAAAAGATTGCAAGCTTTTCCTGAAAAAAGTTACTGACGCATTGTTTCCTATCAAATAAGTTCTTTCATATAAAAAAGAATGTTTGAAAACGCAGTATTTTCAAGCATCCTTATGATCAACTACTGGTGTTTAATTGTTTTCAGATCGATCGCATTTTAAAAACGAAAACACCCGATAATCCACTATTACCAGGTGTTCTATCGAATAGCGAGAGGGGGACTTGAACCCTCGACACCACGGGTATGAACCGTGTGCTCTAGCCAGCTGAGCTATCTCGCCGTATTTTATTTTTAATGGGACCTATAGGGCTCGAACCTATGACCCTCTGCTTGTAAGGCAGATGCTCTCCCAGCTGAGCTAAGATCCCATTTGTTTTGTATCAGTTACTTCCGCAACCGACTTGATAAGTATAACTTAGAGCTGGGAATTTGTCAACAGGTTTTTTTATTTTTTTGCAATTTTTTTTTATAATTTTTGTTTTGCCAAACCTGCCGTTTATTCTTCCTCTTTACGGATCTCCCGCACGGCCTCTGACGGAATTTCAAATGAAACTGTCCCCATATACATCGGCGCTACATCCCCTTCATTAAACGCAATCACCACATTCCCTGTTTCATTCAGGTAAAAAGACACGTCTTCTGAAATAGACTGAAAGTTCCATTCTTCCACATCAGAATCCAGCCAGTATGTTACATTTTCATCTGCTTCCATCTGCGCTTTCATCTGCTGACGGATATTTTCGCTAATTGGCGTGATATAATCTGCTCCTTCGCGGAAAATATCTTTTAATTTCAGCCGCTCCCCGGTCTTTAAGTCGATCGTATAGTAATAGTTCCACGCATAACCGCTGCCTGCTCCCTGATAACAATTCAGCTTTAACGTAAAATAATCTTCTGTCGTCGCCAAGACCTCACTGTCTACAACGACGTCCTGATAACCATAGTCATACGCTAAATTTTCCTCAAATTCTGCTACCAGCTGATCGGTAATTCTGCTGATCTCAGCATTAATTTCTTCTGTTGTCTGTTCGAGCTTTTGTTTTGTCGCGGAATCGCTCTGTTTGTCTCCCACCTGCAGTTCCGGCACTTTGATGTCCGCCATATTTCTGTCTGACTGATAGGAGTAATCCCGAAATATTACGGCTTTTACAAGATGGCCGATCACCGGAATCTGTTTCATCATCCTGGCGGCTGACGCCGACGTATTCGGCAGGATCATAAAGATTCCCGCAAAGACTGCCGCAGAAGCGATCCATTTTATCAGCGCTGCCTTTCTTTGCTCTTTCTTTGGACTGCTTACAGCCTCCGCTATATTGGCCCGCAGTTTTTCGACCTGTTCCGCCGGCATCTTTGATCTATGATATTGTGCTTTTAACGCGAGTAGTTCCTGTTCCAGCCGTCCGTTCTGTTCTTTTCTTTCTGAAAAATCAATCATATCATCACCTGCCTGTCCTGTTTATTTTGTGCTGGTTTACCGCTCTCTTCACTGTCTGACAGCCCGCTGCGCAGTTTTTTCATGCAGCGGTATAGTCTGCTTTTGATCGTGCTGACATTTTCATCCAAAATCTGCGCGATTTCTTCCAGTTTCATATCTTCAAAATATTTTAGTTCAATAATCGCTTTTTCTTTCTCCGGAAGCGCGTCGATGGCTCGCTGCAGATCTATATCCGTGTAGTGGTCTTCCCTGCTGCCTGCTTCCAGCCCGTTTTCTTCCTGCAGCGTCTCATAAGAAAGATATTTCGGCTGCCTTAAATACTGGAAACATTCGTTCAGCATAATCCGGTATACCCAGGTACGCGCATATTCGGGCTGTCTGAGTGTGGCGCTGCTTTTTAGGGCTTTACAGGCTCCATTCTGCACAAGATCACTGGCATCTTCTGCATGATGCACATAGCTGTATGCCAGACGGTAATACTGATCATAGTTTTCCATAATAATCTGTCCTATCAGCGTTTTGTTAGCATCGTCGTTTTTATTCGTCTCTTCTTTGCTGCGGGTAAAAAATTTCAATCCTTTCACCTCCTGAATGCCTTTCTATTATTAGATCCCCTGATTGGAAAAAAGTTTCACTTTTATCAAAAAAAGCCTGTTCCCTTTTCGGGAAAGGCTTTTTTTGCAGACAGCAATGGCGCTGCTTCTATCCTATTTTCTATCCTGTTTTCTATCCTGTTACTTCTTTGGAATCAGTTTTTCCTGTCCGCCCATATATGGCTGCAGCGCTTCCGGCACATGCACGCTGCCGTCTGCGCGCAGATTATTTTCCAAAAATGCGATCAGCATACGCGGCGGAGCGGCAACTGTGTTATTCAGTGTGTGGGCAAAATATTTATTTTTATCTTTATCTTTCACACGGATTTTCAGCCTTCTGGCCTGTGCGTCGCCCAGATTCGAGCAGCTTCCGACTTCAAAATATTTTTGCTGGCGCGGAGACCAGGCTTCCACGTCGCAGGATTTTACTTTTAAATCCGCCAGGTCGCCAGAACAGCATTCCAGCGTGCGTACCGGAATGTCCAGTGAACGGAACAGGTCGACCGTATTCCGCCACAGTTTGTCATACCATTTCATAGAATCTTCCGGCTTGCATACAACGATCATTTCCTGCTTTTCAAACTGATGAATCCGGTATACGCCGCGTTCTTCAATGCCGTGCGCGCCCTTTTCCTTCCGGAAGCACGGGGAATAACTGGTCAGCGTATAAGGCAGGTTTTCTTCGTCGTTGATGGTATCGATAAATTTGCCGATCATGGAATGCTCGGACGTGCCGATCAGATACAGGTCTTCGCCTTCGATCTTGTACATCATGGCGTCCATTTCTTCAAAACTCATCACTCCGGTAACGACACTGCTGCGGATCATAAACGGCGGCACGCAATAGGTAAACCCGCGGCCGATCATAAAATCTCTCGCATAAGAAATCACTGCGGAATGCAGTCTTGCGATATCGCCCATCAGATAATAAAATCCGTTTCCGGCCACTTTGCCTGCCGCGTCCAGATCGATGCCGTCAAACCGGTCCATAATATCTGTATGATATGGAATTTCATAATCCGGCACTGCTGGTTCTCCGTATTTTTCAATTTCTACGTTGCAGGTATCATCCGGCCCAATTGGTACGGAAGGATCAATGATATTTGGGATCACCATCATATCCGCCAATACCTTTTCCTGCAGTTCTTTTTCCTGTGCTTCCAGTTCTTCCAGACGTTTGGCGTCTGCCGCTACCTGCGCTTTGACTGCTTCTGCTTCTTCCTTCTTTCCTTCTTTCATCAATCCGCCGATCTGTTTGGACAGCTGATTGCGGTTTGCCCGGAGCGTATCCGCTTCCTGCTTCGCCTTACGTGCCTTCGCGTCCAGATCGATGACTTCATCTACAAGCGGAAGCTTTTTTTCCTGAAATTTATTTTTGATATTCTGCTTTACAAGTTCAGGGTTTTCCCTGACAAATTTGATATCCAGCATGTAATTTTTCCTCCGCTTATTTTAAAGGGTATTTTGCCGTCAGTTCCTGTGTAATCGCAAGCGCCCTGGAAGCTGCCGATTCTCCTTCTTTGATCATCATCGCGATCGCTTCCGCAATCTGATCCATATCCTGTGTGTTCATTCCTCTGGAAGTAACTGCCGGCGTTCCCAGACGAATACCGCTTGTGACCGTCGGCTTCTGCGGGTCGTTTGGAATCGTATTTTTGTTGGCTGTAATATGCGCCAGATCCAGCCTTGCTTCTACTTCTTTTCCCGTCAGTCCGAATCCGGTCAGATCGATCAGCATCAGATGATTGTCCGTACCGCCGGATACAATGCCGATCCCGCGATCTAACAGCCCCTTGCAGAGCGCTTGCGCATTATCTATAATATTTTGCTGATAGACTTTAAAGGACGGTTCCAGCGCTTCTTTGAAGCAGACTGCTTTTGCAGCGATTACATGCATCAGCGGGCCGCCCTGGATGCCCGGAAATACACATTTATTAAATTTAAACTTCTTTGCCAGTTCTGCGTCTTTACATAAAATCATGCCGCCTCTTGGCCCGCGCAGCGTCTTATGCGTCGTTGTCGTTACTACATCTGCGTAAGGCATTGGCGATGGATGCAATCCTGCCGCTACAAGACCCGCGATATGCGCCATATCCACCATCAGGTACGCGCCGACAGCATCCGCCGCTTCCCGGAATTTCTGAAAATCAATCGTTCTGGCATAAGCGGACGCGCCTGCAATAATCATCTTTGGCTTGCATTCTTTGGCAGTCGCGATCAATTCGTCATAATCGATAAATCCCTGCTCGTTAACGCCGTAAGGTACAATATGAAAATAACTGCCGGAAAAGTTCACCGGACTGCCGTGTGTCAGATGCCCGCCATGATCCAGGTTCATGCCCATAACCGTATCGCCTGGCTGAAGCAGGGCAAACTGCACTGCCATATTCGCCTGTGCGCCGGAATGCGGCTGCACATTTGCATATTCACAGCCGAACAGCTGCTTTGCACGTTCCCTCGCCAGATCTTCTACCACGTCTACGCATTCGCAGCCGCCGTAATATCTGTGTCCAGGATATCCTTCTGCATACTTGTTCGTCATGACGCTGCCCATCGCTGACATAACCGCCGGGCTGACCCAGTTCTCAGACGCAATCAGCTCAATATGGCTGTTCTGTCTGTCCAGCTCGGCCGTGATCGCAGCTGCTACTTCTGTATCTACTGCCTGAATGTCTTCTAATGTGTACATAGTGAAAAAACTCCTCTCTGATAACAGTTCCTCTGGGTGGGTCTGGCTGGCAGACGGCGTCCAGGGTATGATTTTTGCAATTGTATCAGGCATAATTATATAATGGGGCGGGGGATAATTTCAAGAGGGAAATGGGAAAAGTTTTTTGAAGCAAAAAAACTGCCGGAAATGATCCGGCAGTTTTTCACAAGCCAAAAGGTATCTGCTTAAACCCCATAAGCATCCGCTGCGTGCTTATGCCATATTTTTTGCCTTGGCTCCCTTTTTCGCCTTGCCGGAAGCCTTCTGGCGGACTTTCATCTCAAACCATAACTCCGTCGCAATACAAATCGAAGAATACGTACCGCTGATAACGCCTACCATCAATGGCAGCGCAAACTCCCGGATAGAAGTCACACCCAGGATATACAGCAGCAATACCATAACGAACGTCGTCACAGATGTATTGATCGAACGGGACAGCGTCTGCGTAATACTGCGGTTAGCAATCTCTTTCAGCTCAGACTCCGTCACTCTCGCCTTGGAACGCAAATTTTCACGGATACGGTCAAACGTAACAATCGTATCATTGATCGAGTACCCAAGAATGGTCAGCATAACCGCAATAAATGTAGAGCCTACCGAAATCCGCACCAATGCATAACAGGTCAGCACAACTAAAATATCATGCAGCAGCGCAATTATCGCGCTTGTTGCAAACCGGATATCATCAAAGCGGAACCAGATATAGACCAGCATCAAAATTACGGCAATTACAACCGCCCAGATCGCGTCAGAGGTCATTTCCTTACTGATCGTCTCGCTGACATTCTGGTAAGAGATCGCACTGTCTTCTACAGAATAATGCTCCTCAAATACTTTTGCAAATTTTTCGCGTTCTGACAGTTCCAGATTTCTTGTCTTAAAAATCACCTGCGTCGTATCCGCGATTTTTTGTACCTGCACCTCACTTGTACCGATGGCCTCGTTGATTAACGGCACAATTTCAGAATCAATCTCAGAAAGATCGTAATTTTTTCCTAAGTCTACCGTTGTAGAAGTACCGCCTACAAATTCCAGGCTATAATTAAACGCGCCCTTTCCGCCTGCCGCATTTACGCCTTCTCCAATAAATCCTGCCGCAATCAGAACCACAGAAACAATAAAGAATACATAACGTCTGGATATAAAATCTACAGCCTTGTGTTCTTTCGCCGCGCCATAATATTTGACATCTTTAAATCCGATCGCATGAATGGCGTACATAGAATAACGTGTAACTACCAGCGCCGTAATCATAGATAAAATAATACCAATCGCAAGCGTATATGCAAAGCCTTTCACCGTACCGGAACCTTTGACCGCCAGCACTGCAGCCGCAATCAGCGTTGTGACGTTTCCGTCGATAATCGCGGACAGCGCTTTCTGATATCCGGTCTTAATGGCTGCGCCTGTAGATTTTCCCAAAGCCAGCTCTTCTTTGATACGCGCATTGATCACCACATTCGCATCTACAGCCATACCGATGCCCAGAATAATACCTGCAATACCAGGCAGTGTCAAAGTTACTTCAAACAAATAAACAACGGCGACTACAGCGGTCGCATAGATCAGCAGTCCAAGCGAAGTAGCCACACCCGCAATCCAGTAAAAAGCAATTAAAAACACAATAATCAAAGCCAGGCCGATCGCCGCTGCTGTCAGCGCTGTCGAGATCGCTTCCTGTCCTAAAGACGCGCCGACCACCTGGGACGTCAGTTCTTCCAGTTCCAGTGACAGCGAACCGATGCGGATCTGGGATGCCAGCGTTTCGGCTGTCTGAAAGGACTCCATATTTTCAATAGACGCCGTACCGCCGGAAATTTTTTCTCTAACCTGCGGACTGCTAATAATCTCTCCGTCATAAACGATCGGAATCACTTTATTTATATTCGCAGCTGTCAGTTCGGCAAATGTCTCCGCTGCCTCATCGTTAAATTTTAATTCTACAATGGCATTATTTTTCCCATTCTGCGTGACGTACCTGGCCGTCGCATTTTCCACATCATCGCCGGTCAGAACGACATTGCCTTCCGGGTCCTGGAATTCCAAAGAACCAGGTGTGCCAAGGTCTTCCAGTATTTCATTGGCATCCGTAACACCAGGAATCGCAACCGTAATTCTGTCAGTGCCTTCCTTGGTTACCGTTGCTTCCGTACTGTAATCCTCTACACGCCTCTGCAGCTTGTAGACGGTATCAGAAATCTGCTCTGCCGTCGCATTCTTATCCACGATCTGATACGTAATACTAACGCCGCCCGCTAAATCAAGCCCTAACGTAATATTCTGGTTCTCCCCGCGTCCCGTGGAAGATAAGATGATGGAAGCATAATATCCCAGTCCAAGTATACAAGCCAAAACAATACAAAGTATTGCAATGCCTTTTCCTTTTTTCATTCTTTTATCCCTTCCTTAACTCCTGTTAATCTTGTGCCAGAGCCGCCTGGATCATAATTGCGCACTCAACCCTTTTTTTCTGCAAGGCGCAGCCAATCTCATACGCGTTATGGATATCGCCATGGAAATGATAGGCGTTTGCCGCGCAGCCGCCGCTGCAGTAGAATCTTGCAAAGCAATCCCTGCATGTTTCTTTTGCATATACATTGCAGCTCTTAAATAAATCCCGGATTTTTGTATTCGTCACGCCTTCTGTGACGTTCCCCATCAAAAAGTCCTCATTTCCGACAAACTGATGGCACGGATACAAATCTCCCCAAGGCGTCACAGCCAGATATTCCGTTCCGGAACCACAGCCGGACAGCCGCTTTGCCACGCATGGCCCGCCTTCCAGATCGATCATAAAATGGAAGAAATGAAAGCCTTGTCCTTCTTTTTCCCGCCGGATCACTTCCTTTGCCAGCAGATCATATTCCTCAAACAGCTGCGGCAGATCTTCTTCCCGGATTGCATATGCGTCTGATTCCTGCGCCACCACCGGCTCTACGGAAATCTGCTCAAACCCAAGATCCGCCAGATGCAGCACATCCTTGGAAAAATCCAGGTTGTGATGTGTAAACGTGCCTCTGACGTAATACCGCTGCTGGTTCCTGCTTTTTGCAAACTGCTGGAATTTTGGCACAATCAGATCATAACTTCCGGCACCGCCGCGAAACGGACGCATTCTGTCGTTTGTTTCTTTCCTGCCGTCAATGCTCAGCACCACGTTCGCCATTTCCCGGTTGGCAAATTCCATTACCTCTTCGTTTAATAAAACCCCGTTTGTCGTTAACGTAAACCGGAAATTTTTATTGTGGATCTTCTCCTGCTCTCTGCCATATTTCACCAGTTGTTTTACAACTTCCAGGTTCAGCGTCGGCTCCCCGCCAAAAAAATCTACTTCCAGATTTCTCCGGCTGCCGGAATTGGCAATCAGAAAATCCAGCGCCGCTTTCCCCACTTCATAACTCATCAGCGCACGTCTTCCATGGTATTCCCCTTCCTGCGCAAAACAATACTGGCAGGCCAGATTACAGTCATGCGCAATATGCAGGCAAAGCGCTTTGACGACCGTAGGACGGTTTTTAAAATCAAAAGCGGTATCCTGATACTCATCCCGGGTAAACAATGCACCCGCTTCTTTTAATTGCGTAAGCTCTTCATACGCTTCCTTAATTTCCGCAGGCAGATATTGATTCGCTAACCGTGACGTAATCTCTTCTTTTGTACAGGATTCATACAGCGCAAGCACATCATAAACTACATCATCCACGACATGAACCGCGCCGCTGTTAACATCCAACACAATATTGTAGCCGTTGTTTTTATACTGATGGACCTGATAATTCAACCCTTGATCAATCCTCCTTTGTTCTGCGTCCCGAAAAATCAAACGCACAAATGACCGCACACGATGCAAACGGTGCGGACACTCCTTAGCCATACAAGTTCTCAGAGCGTGTTTAAAAATTTATTTCCGGCCACGTTTCCAAATCTCTGAAAACACTTCCGGAAATAAATTTTTAAACACGCTCTCTGACAACTTCCGATCCTACTTGCTCTGTTCGCAGGTCTGGTTACCTACCGTGCAGGATGTCTTGCATGCAGACTGGCAAGATGTCTGGCATTCGCCGCAGCCGCCTTTTTTTACTGTATTCTGCAATTTTTTGGTATTTAAAGTTTTAATGTGTTTCATGTTAGACTCTCCTTTCGCTTTCCTTTGCCAAATATCAGGCAGTATCCCGGCAAATCCCGAATGAAATGCCCGGACATGTCCAGGTGGTAGTATAACACATCTTTTCTCATAAGAAAAGCGTTTTTTTATAATCCGTAAATTTTACTCAGACGCTAAAGTGCCTCAGCTAAGCATCCCGCCCGCCATCCCTGACAAAATACACAACACGGCCGTCGTCAGCATCTGCACCAGCTGTCCATCCAGTCCCCGGTTTACAACCAGATTCCCAAGCAGCAGCACTGCAAAATAAAACGCGCCTACGCACAGTCCCCACAAATATTTCTTGCGTTTCTTTTTTTTGCCGATCAAAAACCCGCCTGTAAAGCAGGATATCATATAGGTCGCAATAATACCGATACTCACTGCCGCATCTGATAAGTCCATCCGCCCCAGCAGCGCCGCCAGACCTACGAGCAGCAGCCCTGTAATGACGTACATTGCCACCAGATCCACCAGAACCGGCATTGCACTGTTTTTTGAGCGTTCCATTTGATCCATAAACTGTCCTCCTCCATATGATCAGTACCTTTGTCCTGCATTATAATATGAAAGGATTCTAAGAAATATGAATGCATTTTATAAAATCCAAAAGTCCGTCCTGTGCTGCGCCGGTATGTCCGCACCGCACAAACCCAAGTTTTGCGGCCAGATGAATCGACGCCTGATTTTTCGGATGAATAAAACAGTGCAGCTCCTTGATTTCCAGTTCCTGCTTTGCATAAGCAAGGATTGCCTGGCACACTTCCGTTGCGTACCCTTTTCCCTGTTCTTCCGCACGGATTATATAGCCAAGCTCCATAACTGTCCCCTGCTGCGTTGGCCGATGCTCAATACCTGCCCGCCCGAGCAGTTTTCCGCTCTGCCTGTCCTGGATCACCCACATGCCATATCCATAATAATAATACATATACTGAATATAACTTCTTGTGTATTCCTCTTCTTTTTTCCGCTCAAATAACGGCTCCGTAAAATCGGTAATGCCCTCTCCTTCATAAATTACATAAAGTTCATCCAGATCTTCTGCCGTAATTTCCCGCACACAAGTCCGCTCTGTATACAGAATGTTCCATGGAAGGTGATTTTTCCGCTTCTGCACCCGGTCTAAAAACTGCACGCCGATTTCCTCAAACCCAAGAACTACCAGGTCTGCAGGCACCCCCATCTGCTCTTTTGTATTCTCATAAAATACGACTGCCATTCCGCTTTCTATTCTTTCCTGCCCGTCCCCGGACACATACGCTGCCATGGCGGCATCCTGCGTCACCAGCAGCGTTTCATGTTCCAATATTCCGGCCGCCGCAAGGGATTCTAATATTTTTTGATATTTTTTTCTGCAGTCATCCTTTTGGTTTCTATTATGCTCCGCTTGTGCCACTGAAATCATACGTATTTGAAAACATTCCATTTCCTGTTGTAACCTGCCTGTATCGATATCCAGGTGATCCGGAAGATCCCACACAACTGCCCGCAGCGTCAGCTGTGCCTGGATTACTTTTTGCTTTTCTGTCATTTGCGTGCTACCATTTCCTGCCTGTTCTAACCTAGTATTGATCGCAAAAAGACGGATTCTCCGCCATCCGTCTTTTTAAAGCCCCTTATTTCGCCATGTTTGTATACAGGGCATATTTTTCATAATACTGCTCTGCCTGTTCTTTAGAAATTCCGAAATGTCTCTGCAGTTTTACGATGCTTCTTTCCCGTGGGATATTTTCTTCCAGATGATCCGTAACAAGTGCCTGTATGCCCAGTTCTCTTCCTTCCTCCCTTCCTTCCTCTAATATACTCTGACCCAATCCAAACATATCATGCACCTCCTGCCATAATTCTTGATTGTCGGAAAAATCAATATAATCAGAAACGATATCCATAAACTCTTTTTTATGCGGATACATAATAGCATTCAAAAACCGCAGCAAATGATATCCCTCATCTGCTTCCTGTCCATAAAATTCACTTTGTCCAAGTCTGATTACCACCAGCTTCATTAAATCGTAATTCTCTTTGACCGTCATACAGCTTCCCATATTTTTGGTATTCATCATCTCGTAAAAGGATACACTGTAACGTTCCCCAACCGGAATATCATCCCGGCAGATCCAGATGCTGTAGCATTTTTCCAGTATTCCGTAATCAGTATGATTCGTGACCAGCGTCAGCTGCGAGGCAAGCCGTCGCGAAAGGTAATAAATCCCACGTTTTTCCACTGGATAACCTGGACGATATGATTTCTGCGGCTCTATATCAACATGCAGATTCACCGTTACCCTGGCATTTGAGAGCCTGGGATTTTTCGCCCGGAATACAAAATCAAAATAGGATACTTTTTCATTCAATTGTACAAATTCTGCATTTTCTCCGCGTATCTGGGTATTGGTTCTTCCATTGGATACTTCTTTTTGCTTACTTATAGAATCATCTTCTATAAACTCCATAATTTTCCTGCGGCTGTATCCTTGGTATTCCTCCACGACTTCCTGCAAAATCACCGCTAATACTTCTTTGGCATAAAGTACTGTCTTGCATTCGGCGTCCAGCCCTTCCATTTCGGATGTGATCTGTAATGCACTCAGCGCTTCCATACTTCCTGCTAATTGATCCAAAGTCCCACCCCCTTCCAGCTATTTTTCTGTAGTCTTTTTTTATTATATCACAGGAACGTACGTTCGTCAATGTGTAATTGTAAAAATCAGCATTGTAATCCGTCTGTATCATAACCATTCCGATCACCCATGGAGCTGTTACTCTGTATCATCACTGCCTGGAACCGCTGCAATATTTCTGCAGCGTTCTGCGAACCGCGCCCGCTCCTTCCAGTTCCTCCCGGAACATGCATATAATTTTATCCGCAAGCCCGTTTGCCGTCAAGTCAGATCCAAAAACTGCGGCGTTTGATAAAATCTCCCTAAGCTGATTCTGACAGGTTTCCGGCTTGCCAACCATGATCCCCGCAAGCTTTCGCTGCAGTTCGTCCTTCATTGGATCAGCCGACACTTCCATCGGACGCAGCTCATCATCTACAGCCAGCAGATACCGCAGCCAGCCGGCAATGGCTAACGGCAGTGCAGTAAGGCTGCCTGTATCAAGATTTCCTGCTACATAGTTTTTGATCGTTTCGCCAAAACGGATGCCGACTTTTTGCGACGTATCCGTAGCGATACGCTGAGGCGCGTCTGGCATGAACGGATTTGGCAGACGCTGTTCCATCACTTCATCAAGAAATGCCTTCGGGCTGAGAATACCAGGATCTGTAACAACCGGAAGTCCTTCCTGATAACCCAGCATTCGAATCAGATTGACGATATCCGGATCTTTCATTTCTTCTGAAATCAGTGTATATCCGAGCATACAGCCATAAACGCTCATAGCCGTGTGCAGCGGGTTCAGACAAGTAGTTACTTTCATACGCTCCGTACGGTTCACTGTATCGCGATCGGTCATATAAACGCCTGCCTTTTCCAGCTGTGGACGGCCGTTCGGGAAGGAATCTTCCATAACCAGATACTGCGGCTTTTCTGCATTGACGAACGCCGCTGTATACGTATTTTTTGCGGTTACGAATGGCGCTATATCTTCAAATCCATCCGCTGTCAGCTGCTGTTTCACTAACTCGTCCGGCCGCGGAGTGATTTTGTCGATCATGGTCCACGGAAAGGAGATCTTTCCGGACAGATATGCGTACGCATCCGCGCTGATTTTGCCATGCTCCAGCCACGCCTTAGCGATTTCCAGCACGGAAGAGCGGAGTTTTTCTCCATTGTGGGAACAGTTATCCATGGAAACAAGCGCCAGCGGTGTCCCGCAGGCATGATAACGGGCGATACAAAACGCCGCCAGCTGCGACATCAGATGCCTGCAGCCTTCCGGGCCTTTTTCCATATCGGATGCTGCCGCCGGAATAATTTCATTTTGCATATCCCGGATGGCATAGCCTTTTTCCGTAATCGTGAAAGAAACCATCTGAAGCGACGGGTTCTCAAAAATCTCACGGATCCGGTCGCTATCGTGCTGTGCAGTCAGGCTTTCTGATACAGAACCGACAATCTCTTTCTCTATTTTGCCATCCGTATGCAGCGTTACCGCGATCGAGAGATTGTCATGCGGACGAAAACAGCGCGTGATTATTTCATCGTCGTATCCCTCGCAGCAGATCACGCCAGTCTCCATATCCCCCTGGTCAAGCAGCCGCTGGCAAAGTACGGCCGGAAAGATGCGGAAGATATTGCCCGCGCCAAAGTGCATCCACTGGGGATGCTGTTTTGTATAACTGGCTACAGACGCCGGGTCATACTGCGGCAGCTGGTAATTTTTCAAGTTTTTTGCTTCTTTTAAAAGATCCAGATTCAGTTTCATTTTTTTACTTTCCCTTCTTTATGCATTGATTTTGATGGATGCTGACGCACGCTCCAGAGCGTGTTTGAAATTTCTTTTCGTAACATGTGCTTTCACACGTTCTAGTACACCGTAAATTAAATAACTGGTTATATTGCGCCGGATAAATCTTCGTGAGTGCATGGCAAAAACCGGAGGTGTACCGGGGTACATTGAGGATTTTTGCCATGTGCTCACGGAGATTTAGACAAGCAAGATGACCAGTTATTTAGTTTACGGTGTACTAGTATCTGCAAGGATTTCATATCAATACCTATCCGGCATCTTTTCTGTGTTAGCCACCTGTAAAGAAGTTCATCGGAATGGTTACAATCTGCGGAAACAGCACCATCAGCAATAAGACTGCAGAACAAAATGTTTGGCAAAGCAATTGAGATGATCCAGGAAGGAACGCTGAACCTGAACGGATCTGTCTCCCATACGTTCCCGCTGGAACAGGCACAGGAAGCGTTTGATTTTGCAGACAGCCATGATCCGTCGATTCGTAAGATTGTACTTACTTTTGGAAATAACTAAATTTTGTATCAAAAACAGGTATTCCTGCATCATCCTGCAGGAATACCTGTTTTTTTATGAAAACGCTTATTTATATTCCAGTTTATAATAGATGCACTCTGAATCCCCCTGCACACCCATATACGGAATCATTACTCCATATGCGGTATATCCTTTCGGAACGCTGCACATCATTGTCTTTTTGATTCTGCTTCCGGAAACAAGCCGTGTATCTGTATCATAGATCGAAATATCCGAAACGACTCTTTTTGCA
The DNA here is from genome assembly GCA_009774535.1 of Lachnospiraceae bacterium. Classification (GTDB taxonomy): domain Bacteria; phylum Bacillota; class Clostridia; order Lachnospirales; family Lachnospiraceae; genus Eubacterium_J. The sequence goes on along the minus strand of VSNY01000055.1, from coordinate 2,664 downwards.
TCCGCATCCGCATGTTCTCCCCACGTTCCACTTCTCATTGTGGAATACAGCTGAAGTGGGAATCTGACCGCAGAAAATGAAATATAATCGTCCTGCTCTAACGACGCCTCTTCCCCAATCAAAATCTCATAATCCATCATAACATATTCATCCTCTGCATCCATTGGCTGCGGGTGAAATAACGCCTTGCTATTCTTGATTTCCATAAACTGTTTCATCTGTTTTTCAATATTTTTAATATCTCTCGTCACATTCGTAAATCGGATATATGCCGGAACGACCGCACCTTTTTCAGAAATAAGATTCAGTTTTGCCCATTCTTCCATCGGCAGCGGCGTTTGTCCGGATGTGTGAAAATTATAATAGGAAATACCGCTTTCTTCTATTTTGTCTGCTAACTCCAGTTTTCCCAGATCCAGCGGTGAAGCAGCCAAATCTTCATCCTGTACTGGTTCCTGGCTGTTTTCTTCTGGAAGCTCTTTTGTAATCGTTTCTTCCTCTTCAGCATCTTTGGCATCTTCATTCTTGCCAGATGAAGGTTCATCCTTCTGCACAGATGAATTGTTTTGGGAAGAACAGCCCGTAAAACCCATAAAAGATGCACATACCAAGAAAACAACTATAAGTATTGAAGTGTTTGTTTTATTTATGATTTTTGCCTTTCTTTTTCCCATATTCTTACCCCCTGCAAAAAATTTAGTGTTGGGGAACAATATCTGTCAAATCCAATTTTGTTCTCCTCTTAAAGTGCTATACGTTAAATAGAACCTATATCCCCCCGTGCATAAAGTATAGCATTCGGCGCACCTGTTATTGCAACAGCATACTTAACTGTTTGTCCTTTATAGGTTGATTTTGGTGTTAGATAACTTAAAAATGTTTGCCCTAAATTAGCTCCTGAAATGGCAATTTCTACCTTACTTACTCCCGATTTTAACTCGCAATTTTTAGGTGTTACTCCTATAACACAAGCAGTCCCCCATGTAGGCGTTCCTGTTACAACAACCTCTATGCCAAACTCTCTTCCATCATAATTCTGTTGTTCAACAGCTGCTCCATTTGTAGCCCCTGCTGAACCTAACCAGCTAATATTAAAACTACCAGAAAGCGGCACTTCTTCTGATTTCGTTACTACATTACTTCATTCCAGTGCATCTAAATCCAATCCTTGTACTTTTTCTGTCATAATTTATTCTCCTTTTTACTTAATCATCATTGTATTTTATAAAACGATCTATCTTTCATTCATTTGAATCTCTTCTCTTTCTATAATTTTACTTATTATATCATTTAATTTAATAACTGTAAACCATAATTTACCTAAAATAAATAATTTTTTGTCAATATTAATTACTATTAAAATAATTTTAGCTTATGGAAACAAATACACAAAAAAGCATTATTCAGAATCATTTAAGTTAGGAATGTCATCTGTGTGTACACATTTTCCCGCATAGCTTCCAAATATTTCGCGTCAATTCCTTCACAGGCCAGCTTTGCCACTGCAACTGGATCGGCATGTGCGACACGGAAAGCGTGTCTGCCAGCTTGTTGGAACTGACCTCGTTCCCAGGAGGAAGTTCTAAGATCACAGGAAGATACCAGCTTTAATTTTCAAAAAAATCTGCATTTCCTCTTCACGACTCCTTTACAATCGATCAAAATAGCTGTAAAATAGAACCAGAACGAATAGCTAAAGGAGAACAGACATGGCACAGAATCCAATCGTAACTATTGAAATGGAAAACGGCGACATTATGAAAGCTGAATTATATCCGGAAATCGCCCCAAATACAGTCAACAATTTTATCAGCCTGATCCGGAAGGGATTTTATGACGGCGTAATCTTTCATCGTGTCATCGAAGGCTTTATGCTGCAGGGCGGCGATCCGGACGGTACTGGTATGGGCGGACCGGATTACAGCATCCGTGGTGAATTTCCGCAGAACGGATTTGATAATCCGCTCTTACACGACCCGGGTGTCTTATCCATGGCCCGCACGATGGCTCCTGATTCCGCCGGCTCCCAGTTCTTTATTATGCATAAGAAATCACCGCATTTAGACGGCGCTTATGCAGCATTCGGAAAGATTACAGAAGGTATGGATGTTGTAAATAAGATTGCGGAAGTCCCTACGGATTATAACGACCGCCCGATGGAAACGCAGCGGATGAAAAAAGTGACCGTAGACACTTTTGGCGTTGACTATCCGGCTCCGGAAACCTGCTGACAAGAATATCGGCTTTTGCCGCAGACAAGAGGAGGAAGTTATGGCTTATACAAATATTGAGGAGTTTAGTTCTATGCATCTGGATGTATTAAGGGAAATCGGAAATATCGGTTCCGGTCATGCCGCAACTGCGCTTGCGTCTTTACTGAATACATTTGTAGATATCGAGGTCCCTGTCATCAGCCTGATCAGTTATGCCAAAGTAGCGGATTATCTCGGCGGAAAAGATACGAAAGCGCTGGGCATGACGGTTGCGTTGGAAGGCGATATTCGCGGCTGTATGCTGGAAGTCGTACATCTGGATTTTGCAAAAAAACTAATTAACACCTTTTATCCAAAAGATATTGTGGATCTGGCTAAAATTGATGATATGGATATCTCTGTTGTCCGCGAAATGAGTAATATTACGACCGCGGCTTATGTCAATTCGATT
>VSNY01000054.1 GCA_009774535.1 Lachnospiraceae bacterium | reverse complement strand
AGAGAGTGACCCTGTACGTCAGACTTATTATACAACGAAAATAATCTAATTGGTAGACTGTACCGTTATTTTTATATTTATTTTAAAACTTTTTCAGCACCGACTATTGAAACCCTGTTTCTGCTGATATTATCTATATCTGCTATGGAGTCAGAGGCCTCCGTCCGTTCATTGTACAGATATTTTTTGGAAGGGATTACGAAAAAATTCCTGAATGCATTTTATTACGCATAAAACAGCTAATTAAGAAACAGGGGCATCATTTATAAAGTTGTAAAGTAGTGTTCTATTAAAAACGGTTCCTTATAATTCCACCAGCTTACAACTTTACTGATTTTACCGTCTTTATAAGAAAATTCAAACTATATATTGTGTTTAGATGCGGCGATATAATCTACATATAGTATGAAATCCAAAACTTGTAAACTGGTGTATAATTCTATAAAGCCGAATTATTGAAATCCAAATGTCGCTTAGATTCTCTAAAGTATTGCAGATTATTTGGCATAGTGTTATCCAAAAGTATCATAGTAGATGTTCTGTGTATTATTTGTTAGAATAGAAAATTTTTCGTTTGAAGTCCATAAATTTTCTATCTGTTCCATATTTTTATCAGGTTCAGACGGCAATTCTGTCAAACGGTCAAGTTCATGCAATTCACTTTCGCTTACTGTATGTATGCCGCCACGAAGATATAAGGGCTGATAAGAATAAAAAATTTCATTATTCATCAAGGCACGGAAATCCATGAATAAATATTCACAGACACCTTCCAAGGGATTTGGTGAAAAAACGTCTGACTTTTTATTTAGCGTATTTTTTCTTAAATCAATCCATGCTTCGGATGCAGTTACAAACCTGCATTTAATCATTTTTACTTCACTGGATGTTTATTTTTTGTTATCACTTTCTGTCAGGTTTTTAGAACCCGATTATTTTCGATCACCCTTAGTCTGCCATAAGTTGATGTTATTAACAATCTTATTTTCAGTCCTTATGTATATCCGTTACGAAACTAACGCAGATGATCAGACAAAGGATTCTGCCGCAACAACCGATACCCCCGCAGCTTCCGGTAAAACGTAGACTGGCTCAGTCCGCTTTTTTTCAGCGCCTCATCAAAAGTAATCTCCTTGCGCTCCCATTCGGCCACGATCTCGGGGAATTCCAGCGGGACTTTGATTTTGGGCCTTCCGAATTTTACTCCTTTTGCTTTGGCTACGGCAATTCCTTGTTCCTGCCGTTTGCGGATATTATCCCGTTCGGATTCTGCTACAAACGAAAGGATCTGCAGTACCAGGTCTGCGATAAAGGTTCCCATCAGATCTTTTCCTGCGCGTGTATCCAGCAGCGGCATATCAATGACGCAGATATCCACGCCGATTTCTTTGGTCAGCATACGCCATTGTTCCTGTACTTCTTTGTAATTACGTCCCAGCCGGTCGATGCTTAACAAATAAAGCAGATCGCCTTGCTGCAGCTTATGCGTCAGCTTGGTATACTGCGGACGCATAAAATTTTTGCCGGACTGCTTGTCCACAAAAATATGATCCTGCTGTACGCCCATCTGACGCATTGCTTTCAATTGCCGCTCTTCGTTCTGGTCGGCGCTCGAGACGCGCACATACCCGAAAATCTTTTGTTTTTCCATAACATTTTATCCTCCTGTAATCATGACCTGGCAGCCTGAGAATATATTCTGACTGCATCTGGTTATCATTTTGCCACATTGTGGTACGTCTGTAAGAACATATTTCATTCCAATTCGTAGTTTTCGATTTATATAATTGCATCCTCTAATGAATGCTAATAGTACTACACGGATGCGATTTAATGCAATATTACCAAAAATTTCAGTCAATGACCGACGTAAAATTGTATAATATTAATAAATTAGTCTAATAACCTATGAAGTTTGTCAAAAAATGTAGACAAATAGAATTGATTGTATTATGATAGCGATAGTAGAATCTGATAAAGTATTAAGGATCTGTCTGCAAATAAGGTACTGATATGAATGGCAGCTTCCAACTACTATAACTATTCTGTACAACGGAGGACTTTTATGGAAATTATAGAACAGACAAACCGGACGATCCTGTTTGACGTCGTGAATCCGGAAGTGTTTAACATGTTCAATATTATGTCAGATGTGGACGAGAATTCAAAAAGCCTGACGGATGAAAAAGTGGCTGAGATTAACAACTCCCTTCTTGTAAAAAATTTCGATGATTTTTTAAAGAAGTTCCAGCCAACGATCTACAGTTATTTTGACCAGGAACGAGGCATGGTATATGAGCTGACCAAGCCGGCCGGAATTCCGGAACAGCTCGTAAAAAAGATTGTAATCGACCGCAACAATACATTTTTGAAGATGTTCATTTCCATTATGGACACGAAAAAGGCGTCCGGAGCGACCAATGCGTCGTTTAATTATGAAAAGGTGACAGAGATGCTTGCACCGCACCGGACTTTAAAAGAGATTAAGAAGCTGAAAAAAGATATTTCCTATCTGGAGAATAAAAACGCGGAATTTGAAAGCGATTCTCCAGCCAAGCAGGACGCGGTATTAAAATTAAAATCCAAACTGGACCGCACGAAAAAGTATTACAATGAGACGGCTTCCCAGCTGACGCTGATGCTTGGAATGATCAAGGATAATCTGGATACGGCAGTGCGCGCATCACAAAAAGGCATTACAGAATTTAACCCGGCGCTTCCGGTCTTTAATGAAAACGCAGAGATCGTAGCGTTGGAAATGACCGCGGATCCGGCGAAGCTGCTGACGGATAAAGGCGGTGCGCAGGAAAGCACAGCGCTTGCGGCGTCCGGCAAAGCAGAGCTGGCAGCAGCGTCAGGGGACGCGCCGAAAAAGCAAAAGATCAGCTATAAAGACTTGTCAATTTCCGTGATTGAGGAGCAGTATAACGAAAGCATGCGCGAGTTATATTCGTCTGTCGGGCAGGAATATGACGAAGAAACCGCTGCGTCGTCGCTCTCCAAAGAGCTGATTGTTACCGCGTTTACCGATAAAATGCCGGATAAGCTGATGGCAATGGACATTAACGATAAGGTGGAGCTGTATAATAAATATTCTGCGATTAATACAAGCTGGCAGAAAGCGTTTATTCGTACAGCAAAGCTTTTGATTGAAAAGATTTTGAGCGTAAAGGCATTTTTTGACCAGTATCAGCCGAAATCTCCGATGATGCGTCCTTCTTTGCTGATCGTTAACGCAAGCATGGATGAGATTTTGGAAGAAAAGAATCTGGAGAATTTAAAAAAGTATCTGGAGACGGTCAACAACAAGTCGGATTACAGCAATACGATCTGGTTTGGTATTGTTCCGAATATTGAATACTCCGAAGACCGGGAAATTGAACTGGATGAAGATACGATGCGCCAGTTTGGATATACCGGAGATCTCGATACCGGAGTTACGTTAGTGCCTACGCCGGTATCCGACCTGCAGTATTTGCTGGATGAGATTAAAGATTACCGCATACAGGTCTTTTTCTCGTTTGAAGCGAGCGAAGACACGACATTCTTAAAGCTGGCGACGCATGGCATGGATCAGTATATGGAAAATACGCAGGATCTGGAAAATTCGGATTATAGCCGCTATGCGATTCCGTGCCTGCCGAACTTTACCGTAATTCCGAGCAACAAATCCCGCGTAGTGCTTGGCTCCAAGGCGCTTCGTCATGCGGACGGCACGCTGGAGTTCTCGAAAGACAGGGACGATTTTATGAAGTTCTGGATTTATGGCGTATATATTGGGGCGGCTTATGTAGCGGCCGGTATTGTGGCTGCGTACCAGTGTCCGAACTTCTTATCGTGCAAATTCCAGGGCAAGATCAAGAAGGAATATCCGGGCGTCCGGTTTGACATCGAAGCCGGGGATAATGCGCTGACGGTAACGACGACGATGCCAAAAGAGATCGCAGGCTATACGGCTGAGACAAAGAGTGTGATCAATGAACATAAATACGGATTTGTATTTTCTTCTGATAAAAACCAGCTGAACGGCAATTCAATCAATCTGATTACCGTATACAAGTCACGCTGTATGAATGAAAGCAAAAACGGCGGGTTTGAAAGTATTTTCCGGGAAACGACCAGGACATATCTGTACCGGATGATCGGCGCTATGACCAGCGACTATAAAAAAGACCGCATTGACCGGATTTTTGAATCAGGCGGTAAAGTAAAAGAGTGGCAGCTTTCACCGAATTATGCCAATTCTATTCTAAGGGAAGGCGACGGCATTGAAAAAGGTGATTGTAATGACACGACTTATAATATAGAAATTAACTTTGCGGGGGTTTCCGAAAATATGGAACTCCAGATCAACACAGATTAATGGGCGCAGCGACGTCTGTTAATAAAATAACAAGAATAAAAGGAGGTAATATTTATGGCGTACAAAATTGTGATTGCCGATGTAACTGAGTTGAGTGAAGAGATTATTGATGTGACATTCAACTCCAAGATCCCGGAAGATTCTTTTGCAAGATCTTCAGACATTGAAGCCGAGCTGGTGATTCATGGTAAGGTTTCGTTTGACGCAGACAAGTTGTTTATGCGTGATGCTGCGAAGAGTATGGCAACCTGGGCATTGGTAAAACCGGAAAGTGCGGACGCGTACAAGAAGGTAACCGTAGAATACCAGCATGCGACAGCTCCGAGAAAATATGAATTTTCTCATGCGTTCGTAGTGTCCTACAACGAGACATTCACAAAGACAGATGGTGAATTTGTACTTGTAGTAAAGCAGAAGAAAGACAGGATCGATGGTGTGGTAATCGAATAATGTTGCGAGGGAAGGCGTGCAGCTTCTGTACGCCTTTCTGAAAAGAAAGTGGTACAGGTGTGCATATGAAAACAAACCAGATTGCCGGCAGATGCATCCTGGCATGCATGTTTGCCTACCTGCTGATCCAGATTTATTATATCTCTTATGAAATTATGCCTTCCATGAAAGAAGGACCCTGGCGGGATGTTGTCTGCCTGTTTCTGATACAGTCTGTTTTTTTTGCAGTCTGTATTTTTGCAGTTTTTGTCCTTTTGATTGCAGAACGATTCCACAGAGACCAGACCTCCCCGTTTTCGTCTCTGCTGCTTGTGAATGGAGAAGGTAAAATCAAAAAAGAAGTATTTTTGCAGGATCAGCATTCCTTTCTGATTACAGGCGCGAAAAAAGGCAGGCAGGTTTTTGTGGAACAGATCCAGGACCCGGATGCGGACAGATATCTGTATGGCGTGTGCAACCTGGTCAGGGGGCGCTGGTATCTTGAGGTGTTGTCAGAAAGCCGCCCGGTCGGCATTAGAAGGGGAGAGGAAAATGTGGTCTACAGGCTGAAAGAGGGAATCCCCTATCAGCTGACAGCATCCGATGTAATTTACGCGGATACATTTAAGATCGTAATGCGACAACAAAAGAAGATCTGGAGGGAAGAAGATGGGGCTGATCCGATGTGAAAACGGCCATTTATTCAGTGAGAAAAAGTATGGGAGCGTATGCCCGTACTGCAATACCGCTGTTCATAAAAACAGCAGCAAAGAGGAAGATCCTCTGGGAAAATACAGTGATGTGGTATATTTAAATGATTTGGAAGTGCTAAAACCGGTGACCGGATGGCTGGTATGCTTAGAAGGGCCGTCTCGCGGCAGGGATTACCGGATTATTGCGGAAAAGAACTTTATCGGGCGTTCCGGCGAAATGGAGATACGCATTATCGGCGACCAAACGGTCTGTCAGCGCAATCATGCCATCATTGTCTACGACCCGGAAAAAAACAGAACGATGCTGTTGCCGGGGGATTCGCAGGGGCTTGTTTATATATTGGATGAAGAGGATAACTGGGACGCGGTCTATGAGCCGCGGATGCTGGAAGCCGGTGACCGGATGAAAATCGGACAGAGCGTCTTTATTTTTGTGCCTTTGTGTGGGGAAAACGATGGATTTGTATTTAACTGGAAAGAGAACGAATAGACGTGAGGGAACTATATAGGGTCGGAAATGCCCAGTCTATCGGCTTTGGCCAGATCCAGAGCAATTATTTTGCATCTTATGCAGGCGGGGAAGAATGTCTGCTGGCGCTGGCGGATGGTACGATTGACCATATCAATGGCAGAAGGTGCGCCATCCTTGCCATAGAAGCATGTATGCGGGAATATTTGGAAATGCCGGTGCGGACGCGGCTGCCTGATTTTTTTCATACAGTTGCCGCAAAGATCTTATATGATATGCATGAGATTCTTTATCTGGGGAAAACGCCGTATCTGTCCCTTGCCTGCCAGCTGATCCGGAATGGGACGCTGTTTTATTATCAGGCAGGCAGCTGTCAGATGTTTTTATATGACGGCATGCAGTACCGGATATTAACCGGAACAAGCGGCAGTGAAAAGATGGAAAAAGGGATGGTGGCAGGCATTGTATCGGATGGAATCTGCAAGGCGCTGCATGAAAAAGATATGATCTCCTGTCTGTCAGGTAATCTTCATCCGTACGATAAGGCACAGCGGATGATTCTTAAAGTAAAAGAAAAGAACAGAAAAACGGCGGGAAATGCTACCGTTGTATGCGCGGAGAGGTGTCTATGAGAAATTTGAACAGTAAGCTGGTCATGGATTTTATATCGGAGCAGGGATACGATTCCATAGAAAAAACGTATGTCGCATATACCCCGCTGGAAAACTATGTATGTATTGCCATAGCGGAAAGTTATGACAACGAAACGGAAGAAAACAGCGCACAGCTTGCTGTAGAAGCTGTATTGACAGCTTTTGAAAAAAAACCGTCCTTAAAACGCCTGCGGGAATATATCCGGTACGCAAACGAGCAGATTCTGCTGCACAGCACGCGCAGCCAGCTGAAAGTCAGTCTGACCGTGCTTGTGTCGGATTATACAAGAATGCGTTATGCGTATTGCGGGAATACAAGGATTTATATTTTATATGAAAATCTTCTGACACATGTCAGCAAAACACAGACGAAATATCAGCAGCTTCTGGAACAGGATCAGGAAGACAGTCCTGACCCGCAGGAGATCCATAATTTAACCGAATATTTGGGAAGAGAGAAAAGCGTCCGGCCATTTGTCTCAAAGATGACAGCGCTTACCGAAGGCTCTACGGTTCTGTTTGCCACGAGTAACCTATGGGGGAGGCTGTCAGAGATTGAAATCCTGGACGCTTATGAATATACAAAAACAGGCAGGGAATTTTTAGAGATCCTTCAGGAGCTTTTATTAAGTCTCCAGGAGGAACATGACCAGCGGATGGGCAGCTTTACAGCTGCGTTCCTTTATATAGAAAAAACATTTAAAGAAGACGTACAGAAAAAGAAAAAAAAGAAACGGATGATCTGGACGCTGCTAATCGTACTGGCAGTGTTAGCTGTCATTTTTCTTGTGACCATTCTGTGTATCCGGGCGATGGACCGCAAAAAGATCGCAGAGATTGAAAAGCATGACACGAGAGGCGTCCGATATCTTACCTATGGGAATTATGACAAAGCCTATACGGAATACGAGCAGGCGGTCAAACTGTCAGACGGATTAAATATGAATAACTGGCAGTATATCGAAAAAAAGCAGGAACTGTCAGAGACTGTGACCGACCGGGAAACGGTTCTTACACTGTTTCAGGAAGCGGAAGCGGCATTTTTGGGAGGAGAGTACGAACAGGCTCAAAAGCTGTATGCGCAGGTGGAAAAACAGGCGGAGTATCAGGGATTTGACCAGATCAGCGGGTCTGCGCAGAAGAAAATGGCGGAGATTACTACGCGCCTGCAGATCCTGCAGTATATTTCGCTGGGGGATATGTACCAGTCTATTGAAGATCCGGAAGAAGCGCTGCGGCAGTATCAAAAAGCGCTGAATGAGCTGACAAAAATCGTTGATTTGGAGCTGCAGAGCGATGTACAGGCAAAAATTTTTGCGGTACGGCAAAAGCAGAAGGAAGAGAGCCAGGCACAGGAAGCTGCCGCGCAGGAAGCAGAGAAGCAAAAAGAAGAGGAAAAGGCGGCTGAAAAAGAAGCAAAGGCGGCCGAAAAAGAAGCAGCCGCAGACCGTGCGGTTATTAAGATTACAACGTATATTGTAAATGCGAATAACGCGCTGGATGAGGGCCGCACCGAACGGGCAAGGGAATTGTACAAACAGGCGCTTGCCAGATACCAGAAGTTTACCGGTTCGACAGAAGACGCGGATAAACTGTATCAGGACATTACCGCGCTGGGGCAGGCCATTACCGAGGCCGAGGTGAAAGCGGCAGAACTGGCAAAAGAGGAACGCTTGTCGCAGGCGGCAAAATATGCCCTTCAGGCGAAAGAAGCGGGAAGGGGCGGAGATCTCCCAAAGGCCAGGGAGCTGTATGAGGATGCACTGGCGGTTTACCGGGAACTGGATATCTGGGATGAGAGAGTGGAAGCGGTATACGATGCGATCGATGAGCTGGAACAGGGCAGCGCGGAGCAGCCAAATGTGCCGGCGCAGGAAAATACACCGGCCCAGGGACAGGACAACACTTCCGGACAGGAGGGCAATTCTGGGCAGGAAAATGTGTTGGAACAGAAAAAAGCAAACGCTTCTGCGCGGAAAAATGCCGCAATACGGGGAAAGCAGGAAACAGATCTTACATAAATCGTATGAGTTTTATTTGGAAAGGGATGGGTGCCAATGGAGTATGGAAAGGAACTGCTCGTATCCAGAATATCGCAGGTTCGTGACCCGGTACAAAAACGGCTGCTGCAGGATGTGCTGGTAGATGTGTTTGGGGAGCTGCTTGCTTACAGTGAAGAATGCTATTATAATTTGGAGCAGAAGATCGACCATGAACGGCGTGACCCGGATGCACAGAATGCGATTTACACAGGCGTCTGCAAAAAGGACGGATTGGACAGCGCCAGCAGCTGCCTGTTTGAAATACCAAAGGAATATGGAGAGGAAGACGGGCATGCGCCAGGATATCTCGGGACGTTGTTTTTAGCCTGTGACTATGTGCAGATACGCGGATGTATGGAAAAGCGCTTTCAGGCACAGGTGGAGACAGATCTGGGGGATTACCGCACAACGGTTGCGCTGTCTTACAGCCGGGCCTGGCAGAAGACGTTTTCCAGCCTGTATCAGCAGTTTATGAACAACTTAAAACAGTGGCATACGATAAACTGTCCTTTTTTATATAAGCTTTTAGACATTACAGATCAGGAAGGCGTTGTGCCGCGGGATGCTGTGGTAAACAGGGTGGCGATTGATCTCGGAGAGCTTTCCGGGTGTGTGATGAACGATATGGCGCTTGTCTGGAATTTGAAACAGGAAGTTTTCCAGCCAAAAGTGGACGTGGCCGTAGCCGGACACCAGTCTTATTACGTACATCAGATCCCGGTGGAAGAGCGGAATGCGGGATACCTTGCATTACCGGAAGGGGAAGATCTGTTTTCGGTTATTTTATCTGAAAACGGGTTGCTTGTGCGTACCTCAAAAGAGGCGCATCCCAAACTAAAGATCATAACCATAGAACCGATGAATCCAGAAAAAGACCATACGGCGCTTACGTTTCCGCTGCAGTCAAATGTTAGAAATCTGCGTCATGCAGACCGCCAGGCAATGGGCCAGCCGCGGTTTTTATGGACGAAGGGGGAAGTGGAGCGGATGCTGGGTGCTTATGAAGTTTTTGCGGATTTTGAGCTGGAAGATATTCGTCCGGATTTGCAGGGAGAAGTTCCAGCGCTGGATTTCAATCCGTTTATCCGGGTGCATTCCTTTTTAAAACAGAAACGAAAAATGGCGCTCATCCTGCATGCGAAAGACAGACAGGATATTTTCCGGTATGAAAAACTGTTTTTCCTGCTGGCGGAGCTGCAGTTATGCACGGACGAGTATGAATGGACAGGGATTTTGAGGTGAGCATATGACAGAAAGCAATCAGATCTGGGCGCCTTATCTGGTGATGCTGCAGCAGGAAGGAAAACTGGAAAAGCTGCATTACAGAGTAAAAAATAACAGAGTCTCTCCCTATCTGGAGCTGCAGGCCGACAGCCTGTATGGAAATGGAACGTACGCGGATGGAGACGCGCAGCTGGATGTGAATCCGTATGTGCGGTTCTTTTCGGTTTTTGATCCGCTGCTGACGCCGGATGATCTTGGCTATGAGGAGTTTGACCAGGCGCTTTCGGATGTCCTGCTGCATTATCTGGCCGATCTGGATATCCGTATGGGCATGTGCCGGCGTGATTTCCAGATCCAGCTGCTTGTGCGGGATCTGGAACGGGGCGCTTACGGCGGGTTAACCGAGCTTAAGGAGTTTTCCTGGATGGAAAAGCGGGTACTGGCGGAATGGCTGCTGCGTTTTTATCAGACCGGGGACAGTGCGGACAGCCTTTTGGGCGCAGTCCGTGTACTGCTGCCGGTCTGTCGGGTCTATATCCGGGAAGGAGAAGAATTTGTCTTTTATATGCGCCAGCCGCATGACGGGACGGACGAGAAGCGGCTGCAGTTTCTGATCCGGCTGTTTTTGCCGCTGGCTTGTTCTTGTACTATTCATTGGACAATGACATACGGCGTGATCGGCTATGAGCAGACGATGCAGATGGAAGATTTTGTGCTTGCTTAGATAGCTGCCGACGGGATGCTCGGTTCTTGCAGAAAGAAAAGTGAACGCGGGATGCTCGGTTCTTGCAGAAAGAAAAGTAAACGCGGGATCAGAGTCAGCAAGAAAGAAAAGTAAATGCGGGATCAGAGTCAGCAAGAAAGAAAAGTAAATACAGGATCACAGTCAGCAAGAAAGAAAAGTAAATGCGGGATCAGAGTCAGCAAGAAAGAAAAGAAGAGTGAATGCGGGATCACAGTTAGCAATAATGAGGAAAAATCATGCAGTATGAGACATATAAACTGGGAAAACTGAGGAAAAATCCAATACGCAGGCTGTATACCCGCGAAGAGCTGGAGACGTTTGAGCTGCCGAGACTGCGGGAGATCTGCAGGGTGGAGAATATCAAGCCGCCGACGATGGAAATGTTCCACCGCAAGGAAGAGCTGGCGGCGCTTCTTTACCGTTACGTGGGCATTGTGAAAAAGCCGGGAATTGCGATTTATACTGAAGAAGGGTGCAGAAGGCTGGAACACGCGTTTGCGGATACGCGTAACAGCCGGATCGGCGGCATTGATGTGCCTGCCTGTATGGAGTTATTTGAGGGGCAGACCTCTTTAAATGATCCAAACGCGCCGTATCTGGCCATAAGCAGGCAGGAGCTTGGTATGTACGCGTTTTTGACGGACGAAGCACACCAGATCCAGGCGGTGCTGATGCTGGATCAGGCCAACGCGGGCAAATACCAGATGCGGCTGGACCGGGAGCGGATGTCGCCGGACATTCCGGTTGGACGTTTCCACCAATGGGAGCTGTTGTTTTTAGATCCGGAAGATGTGGAAGAAGTCGTGCGCTGTTATCAGGGGGCAGAACGCAGAAAAAGTATGATTGCCTGCCATACCGTACGGGTGCCGGAAGTCTGGGTCAGAGAGGTGCCAACGTCTTTGGAACCGCTGATTATCGATTACGGGACTTCTTATACGACTGCCGGAACCTGCTTTCATTTCAGCCAGACGGATGCAAAACAGGGAGAGCGTATTTCCTTTCTGCCAGTTACAGACTGCGAATGGAGACAGCAGGGCGGTTGTCAGCGCTGCGGCCTTTGTCCGAGCGTGCTTGCCGTGAAAGACTGTAGTGACGGGGTGGCGGAGCATATGACATTTCTGTATGGGGAAGAAGCTGTGCAGGAAGAAAAAAACAGGGGCTTTATGGCGCGCAACAGTATTTTTTATGATATGAAGCGATGGGTCGGACGCTATAAGGAACGCATCCAGGTAGCAGACCTGGAAGGGAATACGTGTGAGGTCGAACGGCTGTTTTTGATCCGGGCGTTTTTACTGTCGATTATTGACCGTGCGCAGCAGCAGAACCGGGTGCGGTATCCGAGACTGTGCTTTACCTGTCCGGTCAAGCAGAAAGCGCTTTCGCTGCGGATGTATCAGGAAGCTTTGCCGGAATATGAGGTCTTAACAGAAAACGTTACGGATGAAGCGGTGGCGGTTGCCTATCACTTTTTGGAGAGCGGTATCCGGGAACTGGATTATGACGACGGCGCGGCGAAGAAAATGCTGATTTTAGACTGCGGCGGTGGGACGAGCGATATGGTGAACTGCAATTACAGGATTACTAACGAAGGTATTACCAGCCGATTGGAGCTGCATGTCACCTATGCGCACGGGGATACGAATTTTGGCGGCAATCATCTGACCTGGCGCGTGATGCAGTATTTAAAGATCCGCCTGACAGAGTCTTTGCTGCACAGAGAACCGGCTGCAATGGACGCGCTGTTTCCGGGTGTGCTGTCGCAGCTCTATGAAAAAGTAGATACGCAGGGAGTAGAAAAAGCATATGAGGTATTTTCCGCTGCCTATCAGGAAGCGGAGAGGTGGATACCCACCCGTTTTGAAGAGTACCGCAACCAGCCGGAGAGCGCCTGGTTAAAAGTCAGAAGCAATTATTATTTTTTGTGGAACCTGGCTGAGACAGTGAAAAAAAAGCTTTATTTCCAGCCGGGAGTCTGCCGGACAGGGCTGCGGACACTTTTCCTGGATTATGCGTTATCCGGTTGTTTTGAAGATTTCCATTTATTTACCCGAAGGGAGAGGGGCGGCTGGGAGACGCGCACTTTATGCCCGGAGCTGGTCGTCGAGAAAGAAGAAATCAATTTGCTGCTCAAGCCGGATATTTATGGATTTTTAAAAAACTTTATCGAACCATGGTATGAAAGCGGGCGGCTGTCGGATATGGACCGGATCGTCTTATCCGGACAGAGCAGTAAGATTGAGCTGTTCCGGGAAGTGATGAAAGAATATGTGGCTGGCAGAAAAGCAAAAACGGGCGGCGAAAGCGGCTGCGAACGCAAATTTCTGTGTATGGACGGGGCGATGGCGTACCAGCAGGACCGCAGGACGGGAAGAATCCGCACGACAATCAGTTACGAACCGGCAAGAGCGCCATATTCCGTGACAGCAGAAGATTACGAGGCGCCAGGCAGACAGAAGACGCTGCTGGAAAAGGGGACGCCGATGGGAGAAGTATACGGCTATTTATCCAGGCCGACCGGGACGGAAGAAGTATTGTTCCATTTAAAAGACGGCATGGAAAAAGAAGTATCCTGTATCCCTTACGTGATCCAGCCAAAGGGGCGTGAAGAGACTGGATACGGCGAACTGCTCGCCCAGTATCCGATGATCCGCCAGGAAGATTTGGACAGTATGCGAAATGGCGAATTGCGGCTGTTTATTTACGGGGATCATGAAAACTGGGGATTTTCGATTTTGGAGACAGCCAGGGAAGCAAATCAGCTGTATACCCGTGTACCAGGCTTTGTGCCATTCGAGCCGGGAGCATGGGAGACCGATTTTTTTGACGGGAGGCATTAACGGATGCAGAATTACGCGGAACCGCTGTTTAGCAAAGGCAGGGTATTAAAAAAAGAAAGCCTGGAAGCGCTGCGGGATTTTCCGGGCGGGTTGGCGAAGCTTGTACTGGCAGAATGGGCGGATGGCATTCTGTACGGATTTGATATGTCCTATGAGGACGGACTGGTTACCGTCTGCGCAGGAGCGGTCTGGTATCAGGGCCAGGTGGTGCTGACGCAGAAAGAACAGATTCCGTTCCATGCGTTCGAGCAGCAGATTACCGCATGCTTAAGGCTGTATCCGGCTGCTGCAGCGGAAGATTTTTATACACGCCAGCTGGAACTGCGGTTAAAAAACGGAGAACCGGGCAGCAATGAGCTGGAGCTTGGGAGATTCCGTCTTTCCGAAGGCGCGCGTTTAAGAAAGGATTACAGAGACCTTCGGGACTGCAGGACGACTTATAATACGCTGGACGTTACACAGATCCCATATGCAGGGCCGGGCGGGGTTACGGTATCGCCTGTGCTGCTTACCATGTTTGCCCGGATGGTATTCGAGCAGATGCAGGCGCCGGATATGGATATTCAGTTTGCGCTTTTGTGCCTGAACCACCCTCCGGTATCCAGGGAATGCCTGCTGCGCTATCTTTGCCGCAGGCTGGGTGAACCGTACCGGGAGCTTACGCATAGTGAGATTTACGAGCGTCTGGTGCGGATTGCAGGTTCCGGCGGGCGCGGCATGGGACAGCAGAGACGCAAGGAAGGCCCGGCGGTGTTCTGACCGTCTGGGAATGGAAAGGCAGAAAAAGGAGCTGTAAAACACAGAAAGGAGATTATGATATGGGTCAGTCATATGTAGTAAATGGGGCAAAAGTAAACTGTACAATGGGAACGGTAGACGCACCGCTGCGAACGACACCGGGAAGGCGCGTAAAGCTGCGCGGGAAGGACCGGGCCAATATTGCGGACTGTATCCCGCTGGTGAACGTAGGCCCGTTCGGGGTATGTAAAATGACACATCTGCCATGTGTGCCAGCATGCGCGATCTGGCTGAATGGGAAGACAAATGTACTCGTACAGGGCCTTCCGGCGCTGCTGGACAAGTCGATGGCGATTTGTCCGGTTGGCGCGGGGATACTTAAGATTAAGGATGACGGGCAGTAAATTCCGGGAGTATGAGCAGAATGGACAAAGGAGGGCGCATATAGTGCCAGCCAGACCGAGGTAAGGAGAAGCTATGGACGAAATGATGCAAGAGATTTGTAAATATGCGAATGGCACGCATTTGGAAGTGGTATGGAATTACGGTGAATGCGTATTGTCCGGAAACATTGATACAATTTATGAAACAAATAATGGATTAGATGAAGAGGAAGAGGGGTATAAGGAATTTTATGCCTGCGCATTTAGAGTAAATAATATTATTGTAAATAAAAAAAGAAAAGCTTTTGAACCAGATACACTGATCGAAATATCCATTGAGAATCAACCAACACAAATTATGCTGCAGGATGGGACGGTAATCTGGAAAACGCTGCGGGAGAGGCATGCCAACACTTGAAATAACGGTATTCTTTAAAAATTTCATTGTATTACTATCTATTTTTCTTATTTCAGAGAGTAGAGGTAAAAGTATGAAAGAACAAGTAAAATATATAAATGAGCTGATAAAAAAATTAGAACTTGATCATGTAAGCACGAAACCATGTACGAATACCCAGTTGGATCTTTTACATTCGATTTCAAATGGGAGAAAACTACCTGGAGCGTATATGGAGTTTATGAGCATAATGGGAAATGGAACAGATTTTATGAGAGGTGACTCTTGTTTTATGGATGAAATTGAAGATTTAAAACAAGGCGCCAATGAATTGCTAGAAGAAAATGAATCAGAACAGAGATTAGGAGAAGAAGATTTTGTATTTTGGATGAGTCAAGGGTGTATGTTTTGTTTTTTCAAATTAGTGGATGACGATAACCCTGCTGTATATTTTTATAATGAAGTGGGTGAGGACAGATTTATAAAGGTAGCCAATTCGTTAACTGAATTTTTGATTCATAGATATGAGATGAATGAAAAATTGTTTAAAGAAAAATTGTAAAACAACACAATGTCAAAAGTGATTCTACGCTGGTTCATCCAGGTTAGGAGTGATAACATGGAAGAATGGCAGGAAGTATTCGTAGGACAGATTTCACAAGGGAATTATCAAACACAAGTTATAAATGGTGAAGAAAAAGGGTTGATTTTGGACCTGAAAAATAAAGATCATCATATTGTATTGGATTTTGGCTTTGTTAGAGCGATAAGAATGCTGGATGAAGGGATTGTTTAAGATCATATTTATTCAGAAAGTCAAACGGGTAAATATAAAAAAGACCGATTTCAAAATATAATTTATCAAGTGACAGATGGGGAGTTTTCAAAACAAATACAACAAGCGGCGGGCGAGTATTGGGAAATAATGAAGCTAAAACATGATATAGTTGTCACGCAAAGTTATAATATTGACATTATTACTGAATGGGAACCAGAAATAACAATATTATGATGATGCGTTGAATCAGCATGGAGCCGAGAGAGAAAAAATGCTTATAAAATACGCAGAAGAGGAGCTTTTTGACTTTTTTGAAGGAAATCCAATAAGTATCGGAGAACTTGAAGCTGGTGATTGGCTGTATACTTATGAGCAGGGAGCCTTTAAAATTGTGTTGCTCATATTGACATATGAAATGGGTGTAGAAATAACCATTTGTTATAATGAAAATATTATTTATAGTCAGAAACATGATCATATTTCTGAAATAAGAAAAATTGATAGTAATACAATGAAAATTTTAAAGGAAGAAGAACAGATTATTATAAAGAAGGCCCCCCAAATAGGTGCTATCATAGAGCCAATGATGGAGTAATACATAACTGCATGTCGGGCTGGATCTGTTAGGATTTGCTTTTGGACTGATTGCAGACAGCTTGAATGCTGTGATAGATCTTGCAGAAGGTGATGTAAAAAACTCTTTAGCCAGCGGGAAAATACCACTAAATACGGAGATATATTTATGTCAAAAGAATTAGAACTTTTTTGGAAAGAAGTTCGTGAAATACAAAACTGTATTGTAAATGTTTTATTAATAAATACTGCAAAGTATGAGGGTGATCTTGAAAAATTGCTAAATGATGCTACTTTTGAAACCATTTGCTCGTTTATGGAATTAATAGATGGGGTTCGTAATAACGAGTTGCGAGGTGAAATTATTAGTACAATATCAGGCGAATGCATCCATTCGGGTGTAGATTTACATGATTGTTGTGAGGATTTTTTGGAGTGTTCAGATATATAGAAGCCGCTTCAATGTTTCTGGGGCTTCTAGTACACCGTAAACTAAATAACTGGTCATCTTGCTTGTCTAAATCTCCGTGAGCACATGGCAAAAATCCTCAATGTACCCCGGTACACCTCCGGTTTTTGCCATGCACTCATGAAGATTTATCCGGCGCAATATAAACAGTTATTTAATTTACGGTGTACTAGTCAATTGTTGAAACAGAAGGATGTATGTGATCAGGAGGAAAATTATGAAAGAATACGGCGACGAGGCATTTATCCGTATGCTGCAGGAAAACCAGGAGGAAGCAAAGAACAAGGATATCCGCCAGGGTAGTGTATTTGTGGAGGATCAGGAACTGGTTTTTCGGGAACATGAGATATTGAAAGAACAGCTGTGGATGTGGATGCCAGATACTTTTGCACCTCTGAGCAGGGAACTGATGCGGATCAAATATCCAAATGAAAACCGCCCGGATCATATCTGGTCCAATCCCCAGACGACGATTAACGTCAGCTTTTCCCACAGGCAGGAAAAGATGGAACCCGGGGAGGCCGGAGAAGTGCGCGGCTATATGGAGCAGGTGATCGAACACCTGTATCCGTCCAGCAGCATTTTAGATCAGGATCTTGTAAAAGCAGATCAACATGAGCATGAGATAGCATGGATGGATTTTGTGACGCCGGCGATGGATACGCAAATCTATAACCTGATGTTTTTCACTTCGCTCAAAGGGCGGCTTTTGATGGGATCATGCAATTGCCTGGCCCATGAGCAGGAAGAATGGAAAGGGCTGTTTATCCAGATGATCTTAAGTATCCGCACCGCATAAGCAATCTAATATAAGATATGAGATAACATCGTAACAGTTCAATGGGGTATCTGTACTGTTACATAAAATCATGAAAGGAAGGTGTTCTGAATGGAACTGCAGGAAGTTGGTAAATACAGCGTGGAGCCGTTTGCACTGGAACGGGTCCTGGAACTGGAATTTGTAAAAAAAATCAATGAACACGCAAGGCTTTTTGTGCGCGGCGTCCTGAAAGAAGGGGAGGAAGACAGCATGATCAGCCAGCAGTGGGACAAAAAGCCTGTTAAACTGCTGGAAGCGGGGAAGACATTATTCTGCGGCGTAGCGATGGATGTAGGAGTAGTGTGTGAGAGCGGCGTTTATTATCTGGAAGCGGAAGCCGTTTCCTGGACGATCGAACTGGACAGAACAGAAAAGAAACGCTCCTTCCAGGAAAAAGGCCGCAGCTACAAGAGCATTGTAAATGAAATAGCGGGAGAGGCGGGAGCAACGGTAAAATGCGTGGCGCCGGACAAGCAGATTGAAAACCTGCTGCTGGAATACCGGGAGACGGACTGGGAATTTTTAAAGCGGCTTGCGTCACACAGCAACAGCGTATTAGTAGCCGATCCGACTGGGGAGAAGCCTTCTTTTTCCTTTGGATTGGCAGACGGAAAGTCTTATGGAGAAGAGACGAGCAAGGCGGATTTTTCCGTCCGAAAAAAAGTGGCCCGTTACCGGAAACTGTCGCAGTGCGAAGAGATCTCCTATCAGGAAACTGACGCAGTAGAATACACGGTGCAGACAGAACATGCCGCGCTGGAGATCGGAGATCAAGTCAGCATCCAGGGAAAATCCCTGTATGTCAGGGAAGTCACGCTGCGGCTGAAAGGCTCCGTGTTCCTGTGCTACTGCAGCGCCACTACGAAGCCGGGCATTTCTGCTGTAAAAGCCTGCCATCCGTATATTAGCGGCCTTACATTAGATGGCAAAGTATTGAAAGCGATCAATGATACGGTAAAAGTGCATTTGTCCATCGATCCGTCCCAGGACGAAGGAAAAGCTTACCCGTTCCCATATGCGACAGGTTACCAGGCAGAAGGGCATACGGGCTGGTATGTTATGCCGGAAGTGGGGGATACCGTGCAGATTATATTCCCGACCGAAGACGAGAACCAGGCATATGCCGTTCAGTCCAGCCGCCAGGAGGATACGCCAAAGACATCCGATCCAAGAACGAAATACCTGCGCACTCCGGATGGGAAGGAGATCAAACTGGACAAGGATGAGATCCTGATTACGGCAAAGGACAATGTTACATATGTCCGTATCAATGAAAAGACAGGCGTCGATGTATATACAGATAAAGAAGTAAAAGTGATCAGCGGCGGAAATATTACAGTGAGCAGCGGAGACAACATCTCAATGACAAGCAAAAATGATTTTAGTATTCATGCCGGGAAAAACCTGAAAGTTACAGCGGAAGATTCCATTACGATCACAAATAAAGAAAACAATATGAAAATGGTGCCGGCAAGCGGTATCAGCATGTCCGCGGCAAAACCAATCAAAGTTTCCGGCGGCGATACGATTACGATGTCGAGCAAAGGAAAGTTTACGGCAAGCTCGGACAATGCCATGAATCTGTCTGCGTCTAAAGATCTGTCCGCATCCGCTGGAAAGAAAATGGCGCTGTCTGCATCCAGCGCTTTGGAAGAGTCGTGCAGTGGGAGTTCGATTAAGATGGATGGAAATATTAATATGAAGGCGACGCTGATTAAGGAGAATTAAACAGGTATTGGCGGGAACATGGTTCCGACAATAATGTATCGTTTGGAAAGCATTGAGAAGAAGCAAAATATAAAATTTCCGGAAGTGTTATATAAAACTGATTTTAAAGAAATTGGCAGCAGAATGGAAATTCATGTAGGAAATGATAGATTGAAAATAAGCAAATTTTTAACAGCCACTGAAATAATTGATATTTTGGATGAATATTATGATTTGCTTGGAAATGATATCATTCTAATTGTAGAGACAAGTCATGATGATTATATATGTTTGTATTATAGAGAAAACATGAAACAGCCATCCATCGTTTACTGAAATTATGAATTAGCGTTAGAAAATCCAGATGAGGGAAGCTTATTGCTGTGCGAAGATCTGGATGAATTTTGTGGTGCCAGCGATAGATACGCAAATCTATAACCCGATATTTTTTACCTCATTCAGAGGGCGGCTTCTGATGGGATCATGCAATTGACTGGCCCATGAGCAGGAAGGCTGGAAAGGGCTGTTTATCCAGAGGATCTCAAATATAAGAACTGTGTAAATAATTGAATATAAGATATTATTACAAGGAGGTTGAGGATATGGGGGTTATGGATTTTGTTCATGGCGCGCTAGATGTAGCAGGATTTATACCGGGAGTAGGGGCTATAGCTGACGGGATCAATGCCGGGATTTATGCAGCAGAAGGGGATTGGGGAAATGCTGCGCTTAGTCTGGCGGCGGCAGTGCCGGGAGTAGGTGATGCGGCTGCGGCTGTAAAAATAGCAGGAAAAGTGGCAAAAGCCGCAAAAACATCAAAGGCCGCAAAAACATTAAAAGCCGTAAAGTCATCAAAAGCTCTTTCAAAATTAAAAGGTATGTGTTCGCTGATGAAAAATATTGCAGGAAAAGCGAAAACGGGAGCAAAAAAAATATCAGATAAGATCAGTAAATTAACTAATTTTAGAAAAAAGAAACAGGCAAATAAGGGAGAATGTAAGGGAGAAGGTTCGTGTTTTACGGGTGATATGATTGTATGTGTAGAAAATGGATATCGTTTTATTAAGGAAATACAAAATGGTGACGATATTTATACAAAAAATGCGGAAACTGGAGAGACAGGAGTACGGAAAGTTTATAACGCAGTTCAATCAGAGGCGCATACAATCTATCATATCCAACTGGATGGAAAAGAAGAAATTAAAACAACAGCGTATCATTCATTTTTTGTGAAAGAAAAGGGATGGATGAACGCTATTAATCTGAAAGAAGGAGATCTGCTCGTAACAATGGCAGGAGAAGCGCTGGTTACTAAGCTTTTTAAAATCCGACAGGAAGAGCCTGTGCAAGTGTATAACTTTCAGGTGGAGGAATGGGAGTCCTATTTTGTTTCCGGGATGCAGGTTTATGTGCATAATGGTGGAGGCTGCAAAGGCGACGGTTATAAAAAACCTATATCTGGCACTGGTAAAGAAAAGGCAACAGATGTTCCGACCTGGGCAAAAGGAAATCGTCCGAAAATCGGCGAAAGCGGAAAACAATTTGCAAAACGGTTATGTGATGAACATTTTGGCAAAGGAAACTATAAAGTTGGCCCAAATTCTGATTTTAATAAAATTAAAAAGTGGGGTGACCGTGCATTTAAATGAAATCAAAAGGAGGTAATTGATTATGTCTTACCCGCAATTTTTAAAACATAAGTTTGACTGCCTGGAAATTATCTGCTTTTTAGCATGGAAACAAAATTATTATGGCGTCTGGTACAGTGACGAGACAAGTGACGGTTTTCTGACACAAGATTATGAACTGATTGCTTTCTCATCGGAGAAAGCAGCAACTGAATTTATCCGTTTGCATACATCTTATCGAAGACCAGTTACGACAACGATTTATGATCTGGATATAGTCAAGCAAATGATTGACCATCAGCAGCCATTAAGCCCCTGTGTAATGTTAGAGTTTTGGAATATCGCTGAAGATCTGTCTGGCAGCGTAAACGCATCTTTTCTTGGCGAGTTAAAAGATGATCTGACAAATCAAATTTATGATAAGTTGTTTTATGGGAATAATTTACCGGAAATAAATACTTCCGGTCAGATTTATGTGCCGCAGTTTACAGACGAAGAATGGCAGAAGCTTGAGGATATACTGTCAGATGCGATTTTTGTGATTACGAATATTTTCAAAGGTTCAAGGAATGAAAACGGCGGAATATCAAATTAGGACGGCGGAAGAAAGCGAAAAAAGAAATATAGGAAATTAGGGATTATATGTATAAATTAGCGTTTATTTTGAGCAATGCAGAAACATTTCATTGGTCTGATGCATTATTTTTACCAGAAAATGAGGTTTGGGATTGTCATACGGAAGGATTGATCTGGGATCCGGACGATATAGAGGATGAGGAAAATGAACGGCCAAAAGCAGCCATTGAAAACCAATTCATGTATACACTTAGTATACAATGCATTCAATTAATTGTTCAAAATGCAAGGAAACAAAAACAAAACATTACAGAGGATGAATTATTAGAGGCGTTTTTATTTTATTATGATAACGACGCATTTATAGATTTTAGTAATCCATTAACAGATAACTAAGCATATAGGCAGTTAACAGAGAAAAGGAATAATTGAGGGCAGAATGATTTTAACAATACCTATGCAGCTTGAGGCAGCTAAAAAAGAAGTTCCTGTGGAATTTTCTAAAATTCAAGGTAGTCAATTCAATATCATTAAAAATAATATTTTAGAAAATTTGAATATTCGGATTCATAATGAGAGTAATTTTATGTGGGAACAGTTCGATGGTAATTCCAATATTTGTGGAGAATTTGCCTGGCAATACCTTTCTGAATTCTTATCAAAGAAAGAATGTTATCTGTTTTTTAATCAAATAGAATGCAGGGATGCATATCTGTTTAGAAACGGAAAGGATTTATGCGATGTAATAGGGGAGACATATAATTGTGAGGTTTATGTAACAGATTACCAAGGTACCTATATAATCTGTTATAATCATGAAATGATTTTGACAGGATGCGGAAGAGCAAAGCAGTGGATCGATGAGCAAAGCAAGTATGAACTTTCCAAGGAAATATCAAGACCTTAAAATGTTCAAAAGTAAGGAGGATACGTGAATGTCAAAAGATTTAGAGCTTTTTTGGAAAGAGATACAGGAAATCCAGAATGATATCGTGAATGTTTTGCTGATCAATGCTTTAAAGCGTTTGAGGGATTAGGGGTATTGAAGATTATAATTGAAAATATGGTAAGATGGTTTGGACAAACGATTTGGATGTAAATAGAGATGATATGTCAAGTGACATAAGATTAGCTAAGAAATATATAAGAATATGTGCATAAATATTATAATGAAGTCAGCGATAAATTGGGATGTGGAGAAGAAATGAGCAGAAATGAATTTACAAGAACACGTGATATTATTAGTAACCTTGGAGATCCCAGGGCAGTTGTACGTGAATGGAAAGATACAGGCGGTGATACGGTCAAGATCGAAGTCTTTTATGGAGGAAGGGATGGCGGAGACAGCGATGGTCATGGTCATTATGTTGCAGAAAAAATAGATGGCCTGTTTCAGACCACATTAGATCGGCATCCAGATATAGAAGATGGCGGCAGGCATGAAATAGAATTTAATAGAGAAAGTAGTAGAGATGCGTACAATAACGAGGCACGACAGGATAGGATTCAAAGAAAGCAAGCAATTATTCAACAAATAACTTGTCTTGATTATGAAGATCCTCAATGTATAAACCGAATAAGAGAATTGGAATCTGAATTTTATAACCTAAACTCCCGATAAATTATACACATAATCTAGTATAAAAGTGTTGAGAACCCGTATAAATACTGATGTTTTTT
>VSNY01000053.1 GCA_009774535.1 Lachnospiraceae bacterium | reverse complement strand
ATAAATTTCGTAACAGCCGCTTTAATTTCATCCCGGCAGCTAAAGAAAACGTTGTTAATCACGGAATTTTTAAGCCAGCCCCACAGTTCTTCGATTTTGTTAAGGTTTGGACTGTATGGCGGCAGGAAGACAAGCTCCAGGCGTTCACTGTTTTCTTCCAGAAAATCCTGCAGCAGCTTTGCGTGATGTATTTTTGCATTATCCAATATCATGACAATTTTTCCGGATGGATGTTTCTGGAGGACTGTTTTTAAAAAACCAAGAAATACCTCAGCATCGTATTTTTCATGTTCCTCCACATAAACACTGCCCGTTTCATAATCCAGGAAGCCGACCAGCTTAACGCCCTCATGCTTTCCGTATGTCGGGATGATGCGCTGCTTCCCCACCGGGAACCAGGTTTTCATGATGGCCTGGTAATCACGGATCATGGATTCATCTTCAAAAAGCATTACATCAATCCCGCCGCTGAGAAGTTTTTTTAAATCTTCAAACTGCCGGCGGAATGCATCCTGTTTTTCCAGGTCAGCCTTGTCAAGCGTATCAGTTGGCCTGGTATAGCTCAGTCCGATTCTGTAAAAAAGATCCCTCATCCCGCGTTCTGAGAATTTTACCTGGAAACGTTCCTCCACCAAACGGCAGGCCAGCGGGGCTGTCCAATTTGCAAAAACCCCCACGCCGGCTTCTTCCGGCGTGCAGGTGGAAATGATATGGAAAAGTTCTTTTTCCTGCCCATCCGTTAAAAATTTAGTGCGGCCCGGCTGTTTGCGGATGAGGAGGGCTTCCGCACCGCCTTCAGCGTAAAGGGATATGTATCCTTAAATTTGACCACTTACAAGGCAAGCAATCCGAGACTACAAAGCTGCATCAATAATTACTTTTTCATTTTCATTATTATATATTACAGATGTCTACTTCAAATTATATCACTTCAATTCTATTTGTCAATATATTTTGATTATCAAATATAGTTTTTTAAATTTTATTAACTATTTCCTTAAAAATAATACCCACTTATATTTAGACAGCTAATCATTTTACTTCAAGCAGAAAACATTTCTTGACATGATGTAATACATTATCCTATATCTATAAATCGATAAAAATGCTTGTCCGTCCTATGAACTCAGCATTTTCATTAAGATTTTTACAAAAAACAGGATTAGGAGTTGAGAAATCAGTCCATACGTGCTATTTTATAATAAGAAAAATATTTTAGGAGGAAGAAACTGATATGAGCAAAAAACCTACTGTATTAATGATCTTGGATGGATTTGGCTTAAACGAAACGACCGAGGGCAATGCCGTAGCGCTGGCAGACACTCCGGTACTGGACAAGCTGATGAAAGATTACCCGTTTGTAAAAGGATATGCAAGCGGTTTGGCTGTCGGCTTGCCGGACGGGCAGATGGGAAATTCCGAAGTAGGACATCTGAATATGGGCGCTGGACGCATTGTGTACCAGGAGCTTACAAGAATTTCCAAAGAAATCGAAGACGGTGATTTTTTCAAAAATGAAGCGCTGCTCTTAGCGGTAGAAAACTGCAAAAAGAACGGTTCCGCCCTGCATCTGTTCGGACTGGTGTCAGACGGCGGCGTACACAGTCATAATACACATATTTACGGGCTGCTCGAACTTGCAAAAAAAGAGGGCCTTTCTGACGTTTATGTACATTGCTTTATGGACGGACGTGATACAGCGCCTGCTTCCGGAAAGGGCTTTATCCAGGAACTGGCGGACAAGATGCGGGAGATTGGCGTCGGTCAGATCGCTACGATTTCCGGCCGTTATTATGCGATGGACCGCGACAACCGCTGGGACCGTGTAGAAAAGGCTTATCTTGCACTGACCAAAGGCGAAGGCGTTCAGGCGTCAGATCCGGTTGCGGCAATGCAGGCGTCTTATGACGATGACAAGACGGACGAGTTCGTATTGCCGACGGTTATTGTCAAAGACGGCCAGCCAGTGGCGACCGTTAAGGACCAGGATTCTGTGATCTTCTTTAATTTCCGTCCGGATCGTGCAAGAGAGATGACGAGGGTTTTCTGCTGTGATGATTTTAACGGATTTGACCGCGGCCCTAGAAAGCAGGTAACCTATGTCTGCTTTACGGAATATGACGTGACAATCCCGAATAAAGAGATTGCATTTAAGAAAGTGGAACTGGAAAATACATTCGGCCAGTTCCTTGCGGCACATGGCAAGACACAGGCAAGGATTGCGGAGACAGAAAAGTATGCGCATGTCACCTTTTTCTTTAACGGCGGTGTGGAAGAGCCGAATCAAGGGGAAGAACGCATTCTTGTAAAATCCCCGAAGGTAGCGACCTATGACCTGCAGCCGGAAATGAGCGCACCGCAGGTATGCGACAAGCTGTGTGAAGCAATCCGTTCGCAGAATTATGATGTGATTATTATTAATTTTGCAAATCCGGATATGGTCGGGCATACGGGTGTTTTGGAAGCTGCAAAAAAAGCGCTTGAGGCAGTAGATGCCTGCGTCGGCAGGACGCTGGAAGCGCTGCTGGAAGTAGACGGACAGATGTTCTTATGCGCGGACCATGGCAATGCAGAACAGTTGGTAGATTACGATACCGGCGTACCATTTACGGCGCATACGATCAATCCGGTTCCGTTTATCCTGATCAATTATGATCCGGCTTACACATTAAAAGAAGGCGGCCGCCTTGCAGATATCGTACCTACATTAATTGAAATGATGGGGATGGAAAAGCCTGTGGAAATGACAGGAGAATCATTGCTGATGAAAAAATAAGAGTCATTGCAGATTGTATGACACAGGCGGCGTTTTCGCCTTCCGGCATGGAAGGCAGAAACGCCGCTATCAAACAGAAAGGAACGATGACGATGGAACACTATTATCAGCCGGAAATTGAATGCGCCTCCGCAGACCAGATCAGGGCCTGGCAGGACGAGCGTCTGGCAAAAACAGTGAAACGGGTTTATGAACATGTAGAATTTTATAAAAAGAAAATGGATCAGGCAGGCGTCCGCCCGGAAGATATCCAGTCTGTGGATGACTTACATAAGCTGCCGTTTTTAACAAAAGACGACCTGCGGGACGCTTATCCTTACGGACTTCTTGCGGCGCCGCTTTCTGACTGCGTACGCATCCAGTCTACAAGCGGCACGACCGGGCGCAGGGTGGTTGCGTTTTATACGCAGCATGACCTGAATCTGTGGGAAGACTGCTGTGCCAGGGCCATTGCTGCTGCAGGCGGCACCAACGAGGATGTCGTTCATGTCTGCTATGGTTATGGTCTATTTACAGGCGGGCCTGGTTTAAACGGCGGTTCTCACAAGATCGGCTCTTTGACCCTGCCGATGTCTTCCGGCAATACCGACCGCCAGATCCAGTTTATGTGCGATCTTGGTTCTACAATTCTATGCTGTACGCCGTCATATGCGGCTTATCTGGCCGAATCGATCTGGGAACGCGGGCTGCAGGATCAGATCAAACTCAAAGCCGGGATATTCGGCGCGGAAGCATGGACTGAAGAAATGCGCCGTGATATCGAGCAAAAGCTGGGCATCAAAGCGTTTGATATTTACGGTCTGACAGAAATCTCCGGGCCTGGCGTTTCGTTTGAATGCAGCGAACAGACTGGCATGCATATCAATGAAGATCATTTTATCGCAGAAGTCATTAACCCGAATACTGGCGAAGTGCTGCGGGATGGAGAAAAGGGCGAACTTGTGTTTACCAGCATTACAAAAGAAGCTTTTCCGCTGCTTCGTTACCGCACGAGAGATATCTGTATCCTCAGCCATAAAAAATGTTCGTGCGGACGCACGCATGTCAAAATGACCAAACCGTTAGGCCGCAGCGATGATATGCTGATTGTAAAAGGCGTCAACGTCTTCCCGTCCCAGATCGAAACAGTGCTGTTGAACCAGGGATATCCGGCAAACTACCAGATTCTTGTCGGCAGAAAGAACAACAGCGACACGATCGAAGTGCAGGTCGAAATGACGCCGGAAATGTTCTCCGACAATGCGGGCGTTGTTGCGGAGCGCGAAAAGAAACTGGTAAACGCCTTAAAGGCAATGCTTGGCATATATGTCAAAGTCAAACTGGTCAATCCGAAAACTATTACACGCAGCGAAGGAAAAGCTGTCCGTGTCATCGACCAGCGGAATCTGTATCAGGGATAACCCGTACAGAGCATCCATACCAAAAAAATCCGGCGGCTGCCTGTACACGGTAGCCTGATCAAAACTCGGATACAGGATCGTTAGGAACGATCCGGACAGGAGGGAATTATGACAGTAAAACAGATTTCCATTTTTGTGGAAAACAAACCAGGAAAATTGGCGGAACTTACCGAATACCTGCACCAGTCCCAGATCGACATGCGGGCGCTGTCTATTGCGGAAGCGCAGGATTTTGGCATTGTGCGGATTATCGTGGACGATGCGTATAAGACGTCCTGCGTCTTAAAAGATGCCGGATACGTAGCTTCTATTACCCCGGTACTCGCCGTAGAAATGCCGGATGAGCCGGGCAGCCTGTTTCGGATTTTAAAGATTCTGGGTGAAGGCGGCGTAAATCTGGAATATATGTATGCGTTCCTGACACGTAAGAAAGCGACTGCTTATATGGTGCTGCGGGTAGAAGACAATGAGAAGGCGATTGATGTCCTGAACAAAAATGGGATTCATACGATTTGCCAGGATGCGATAGCGAGTTTGTAGGAGCTGGATTGAATTGGCCGGGAGGGGTATGGGTACCCGGACGTGTGCGGGCCAGCGGACAGATAACATAGGATAGGCGTCATCCCCAGCCCACAGAGTTTCCGCTAACCACACCATCCCCGGCTAACCAACCATGCACCACAAGCTGAAGTTGCAACATATTCTCAAGCTGTTGGGATTTTGATTCATCCATCTTCATTCTTCTTATTTTTACTTTTACCTTCCACCCAGCTCAGTCTGTCAGCTGCTCCCCATAATTTTCCCAAAACAAAGCGCTCTCCTGCTCCCAGCCGCTATACGCCTCATCCCCGCGCCTGTCAGCAAGGCTGCAGTTTTCCCGCATCCACTGCGCAAGATAATTCGTGTATTTTACACTGCCATAATAATTTAAATGCGAAGCGTCCAGCAAGTCATCCGCAAAATCGATCTGCATTTCGTCCACCAGGTAATTGCCCTCCAGCAGCGGTACCTCATATTCGTCCGCAATCGCCCGGATATACCTGCCAGCTTCGCGTTTTTCATCTGCCTGGTTTGCAAAAGGCGAATTTACCAGCAGCAGCTTTACTTCCCTGTCCTGACAAAGCTGAATGAATTTCCGCAGATAATGCTCGGTACGTTCCGTAATCGCATCCGGCAGAACAGCCGTCTCCTCCGGCCCCTGCGCCAGACATTTTACGGTTTCCGTTTCTACCTGCGACGCCCCCTCCTCTGTCCATACCTCCCGGCTGATCTCGTCTTCCCATTTTTCCAGTTCCTTTTGCGCTATCGTTGTAAATTCCGGCTTATACCCATTATAACGGACGCGTTCTTCCTCTTGATAGTCCTGGCTGGTCAGCGTCACATACCTGTTATGGTAATACGGAAACGATAAGAAAGCTCCTACCGTATCCAGGCACTGTTCATACTCGTTTACGGCCTGTATGGCGTTCCATTTTGACAGCGACGGCTTCATGCTGATCAGCGTCTCCCATGAATATGCCCCAAAGTCTTCCTCCTTGCGAAACAAGGTGCCGATATCAAAAACAACCAGCTGGGGCGACTGTGTTTTAAAAGCTTCTTCCAGAAGATAATAGCTGATCCACATCGGCTGTCCGGGCGAGGCCAGCAGGTAGCTGGCAATGCCGTATGTCTCATACAGCAGACAAGTATTAATGCCATAATAGACATGACTGCTTCCGACACAAAGCACATCCACCCGATGTTCCGGCAGCTGATAAAAATCAGACAGCTGGATACATCCTTCACTTTTCCGATTTAAGGTCATTTGATTTAACCCGATGCTGAATACCGCGATCAAAATCAAAAAAACAATTCCCCTGCATACCTGTTTCATCTTTCTGACTCCTTTCACATCTGCAGTTTCTAAAACTGGAAATAAATAAACTGACTCGCATCATATTCCGGCCCATACATGCCGAACAAAAACAGAACGCCAAATAAATACAAAATCACTAACCAGCGAAACCACAGTCCCTGCCTTGCCAGAAACACATCCAGCGTTTCCCCTCTGTATTCCCGGATCAGACTGACAAAGAACAGCGTTACAAGCGCCGCCAGAAGCACCCGGACATCCGCTTGTGTAAGCCCCAGCTGATACAGCGTCCCGTCTGTAAACACCCATGGATCTGGTTTTGTAAAGACCCGTTTTAAATATCCAAACGCCCCGGCCATAGACACGGACCGGAAAAAAACAAGCGCAAACAGTGTCAGTATATAAGTAACCATCGCCTGTCCAAAGCGGAAACTAAACGTCTCCGTATCCACGCCCGCCTTTTTGCGAAGCCGTCTGCGTATCCCTTCCGTCTGCGCACCGACAGCCTGATACACGCCATGGATCGCGCCCCATGCTGCATAATGCCAGCTTGCGCCATGCCAAAGGCCGCTTGCCAAAAAGACTGCCATACGGTTCCACTGCCCGCGCAGCACACCGCGGCGGCTCCCGCCCAGCGGAATATACAAATAATCCCGAAACCACAGACTCAGAGAAATATGCCATCTGCGCCAAAATTCCTGGATACTGCGCGAAAAATAAGGCGCGCGGAAATTTTCCATCAGCGTAAATCCCATTACTTTCGCGGCGCCCATCGCAATTATCGAATAACTGGCAAAATCACAATAAATCTGCATGGAAAACGCCGCCGTAGCAAGCACAAGCACTGCCGTTCCATACTGCTGCCAGTCCTGATATACCGTATCCACCAAAATACACAGCCTGTCCGCAAGAACCAGTTTCTGAAAATACCCCCACAGCATCAAAATCAGCCCGCTGGCAATCCGTTCATAATTCCACAGCCTGCGAAAACTCATAGTCGGAATTCTGCGGATCTGCCACAGCAGGTTTTTTGACCGCTCAATCGGCCCCGCTACCAGCTGCGGGAAAAACGAGACAAAAAGCGCGTAGCGGAAAAGATTTTTCTCCGGCTCAACTTCTCCCCGGTATACATCGACCGTATAACCCAGAGCCTGAAACGTATAAAACGAAATCCCCACCGGCAGCACAATCTCAAACGGCTTTTCCAGCATCGGAAAGCCCATCCTTGTGATTACCATATTCAGATTCGCAAGCAAAAAATCAAAATATTTAAAATAAAATAAAATCCCCAGATTTAAACTCACACTGGCAGCGACAATCCATTTCCGGTATCGGCGCTTTCCCGTCCGATGGCATCTCCCCAGCAGCAGCCCGCTGACCCAGGTCACAAACGTACTAAAGGCAATCAAAAACGTATGCCCGATATTCAAGCTCATATAAAAATAATAACTCGCTGCCAGCAGCCAAAGGCATTTACACCGCTTTGGAATGAAAAAATATACCAGCACCACGACTGGAAAGTAAATAAAAAACTCCAGTGAATGAAATAACATATCCCCGATCCCGCTTTCCATATTCTTTTTCAGGCAGCTGCCCGTAAACCATTTACCGACAATTCCTGACAGTTCCATTATCATAATGCGAAAAGATTATAAATACATTAACGGCCATATACATCTCTGTCCGCATCTGTTATACTAAAGAAAAAAGGAGGATTTTCATATGATTGCTGCAAAACCACCAATGGGATGGAACTCCTGGAACACCTTTGGAGCTGATATTACCGAAGACCTGATCTTTCAGACCGCAGATCTGATGGCAGAACAGGGCTATCTGGAACACGGCTATGAATATCTGGTGATCGACGACTGCTGGGCTTTAAAAGAACGGGACGCAGACGGCAATCTGGCCGCTGATCCTGCCAAATTCCCGCACGGCATGAAAGCAGTCGCTGATTATGTACATGAAAAAGGGTTGAAATTCGGGATGTATTCCTGTGCCGGCGTACGTACCTGCGCCGGATATCCATCCAGCTATGACCATGAATTTCAGGATGCAAAACTGTTTGCACAATGGGGCGTTGACTTTTTAAAATACGATTTCTGCAATTTCCCGGAACATGCGGACTGCAAAAACCGCTACCAGATGATGAGCATGGCGTTAAAAGCAAGCGGCCGCGAGATTCTATTTTCTGCGTGCAACTGGGGTCAGGAGGATTGCTGGAACTGGATGCGTTCGATTGGAGCGCATATGTACCGTTCCACCGGAGATATTTTTGATAATTTTAAATCTTTTATCCGTATCTTCCAGTCGCAGCTCCCACACTTTTGCCAATCCGGCCCTTACTGCTACAATGACATAGATATGCTGACGGTCGGTATGTACAACCAGGGAAATGTTGCGATCGGAAAACCATGTACGGACGGCGAATACCGGATGCAGTTTTCATTGTGGTGCCTGGCCGGAGTGCCTTTAATGCTGGGCGCAGACCTGCGGAACCTGAAACCGGAAATGAAAGAACTGCTGCTCAACCAGGATCTGATTGCCATTGACCAGGACCCGGAATGCCGCCCGCCATTTCCGGTTGGCAGCCAGAGCGTCGGTGTGTTTGTAGAAGACAAGGAACATGCCGTAGAGCCTCTGCAAATCGTGCCAGACAAGCTGCTTACTTTTGTCAAGCATCTGTCAGACAATGAATTTGTAATCGCCTATTACAACCTGTTTGAAAAAGAACAGGAAATTACCTGTATCTTTGCGGATCTCGGGCTTCCATATGCATCCGGTTACGGATTTACGATGAAAGATGTATTTACTGGGGAAGATGCCGGTTTCCACCGTGATTATCATACCGTATCCGTTCCGGGCCATGACTGCCGTCTGTACCGCTGCCGCCTGGCTGCCTGCACGGACGCCGCACAAGGATCGCTGTGAAATGTTATCAATGCGGCTGCACCGTAACCGCGGATGAAATTGCCGCAACGAAAAAACTGATTCATCGCGGAACCACTGTTTCCTGCTGTACAGACTGTCTCGCACAGGCATTTGATGTCAGCAGAGAGGATATACTGGATAAAATCCGATACTGGAAAGAACTTGGGTGTACACTGTTTCATTCCTCATGTGAATGAACTCTATTGCGCGGCAGATCCCATCATAAAAGAGGGCGAAAGCATTTTAGCTGCTTTCGCCCTCTTTTATGCATTGGTACGTCGAAGAAGAAAACGTCCAACCAAATCTTTTATCATATCTGCCTGGCTGGCAAGCTGATCGCTGGCTGCCGCAGACTCTTCGCTTGTCGCAGAATTTGTCTGAACCAGCCGCCCTTTAGATAGCCTGTTGATTGTCCGCGGCTTCCGGTTTTTTGCCCCCATACAGAAACGGTTCTGCAATATGTGTATTGCACCACTGCACCACAGGCCCCATAAACAGAGCAGTGATCACAGTTCCCACGCCAATCGTCACATGACATAAAAAACCGACAATAACACAGACAGAATCACTCATAATTCTGCAAACCCTGAAAGCGGTTACCTTATATTTATAAGCGGCGATCAGAGAAACGGCATCATAAGCGGATACGCCAAGGTCTGCGGTAAAATAAATGGACGCCGCAAAGCATGTTCCAAAAATCCCAAACAGCATCATGCCAATACGTAACGGCATCGACGGCTCCGGAAAATAGCGGTCCAGCAGTTTGTACATAAAATCTGCAGCTGTTCCTGTAAAAAACAGGTTAATCAACGTCGCAATCCCGATATAATGGCGTTCTACGAAAAACACCCCAATCAGGAGAGCTCCAGTAACAATCAAATAGAAAACACTGTACGTCGAGTGGAACAGACTGGCGATTCCAGTGACAAAACAGGTAAACGGGTCTGCGCCAAGATTTGCCTTTTGGAATGCGCCGATGCAGAAACCAGTTGTAATTACGCCGAAAAATGCCATAATAATTCGTTTCCATTTTTCTGGTGTCATAGTTTTCTTTGCTTCCTTTCTGTTCTAAAGTGGATCCTGTCTGTCCGCAAGCGGAAAAAGATTAGTCTACAGCATCCAGCAATACCATCCTGGACCAGAAATCCGTACATAATTCCCCGTATTTGCCTTCCCCAAGCGGCTGTCCTGCTGAGGAATCGGTAGTGATAAGGCCGACCTGCATCAGTTCAGAGCCATAAAAATCATCACTCTGCGCATATTCATCCGTCACCCGGTAGCAGATCTCCTCCTTAAGACCCTTTAACCGGATTCTGCGGTATTCACAGTTAGCGTCGTTCAATACTTTAAAGTAAGCTACAATTGCATGTTTTTGATCTTCAGAAACAACCATCCATGCAGTAATATTTCCCTCGAACGGGCTTAATAAGCGGTAAAAAGATCCCGTATGAATCATATGCCGGTATGTTTTTACAAACCGGATCTGCTGTTTGACCTCTTCCAGTTCTTCCGCGCTCAGCTGCGCCAAGTCCAGTTCGTAGCCAAACGCCCCAAAGCAGGCGACATCTCCGCGCATTTTCAGCGGTGTGCTGCGGCCAAGCTGGTGATTCGGCGTAATGGACACATGGGCGCCCATGGAACTGAGCGGATAGGCATAGGAAGTCCCATACTGGATTTTCAGGCGTTCCACGGCATCCGTGTCGTCGCTGGTCCATGCCTGCGGCGCATAATATAACAGACCCGGGTCAAAACGTCCGCCGCCGCTTGCGCAGGATTCAAACAGAATATGCGGAAATTCGCTGGTCAGCCGTTCATACAGGTCATACAGGCCCAAAATGTAGCGGTGGAAAATTTCACCCTGCTGGCAGGCTTCGTACGCGGTGGAATAGCATTCCGTAATATTGCGGTTCATATCCCATTTTACATAGGAAATTTTAGATTCCCGCAGGATTTTTGCAGTCATAATATAAATATAATCAACAACTTCTTTTCTGGAAAAATCCAAAACATACTGTTTTCTGCCATGAGACACGCTGCGGTCTGGCGTACGCAGAATCCAGTCCGGATGACTGCGGTACAATTCACTGTCTTTGTTCACCATTTCCAGTTCAAACCAAAGTCCGAATTTTAATCCCAAAGCTTCAATTTTTTCCGAAAGCCCCTGAACGCCGTTCGGCAAACGTTCTGTATTCGGCCACCAGTCGCCCAGCCCGCTTGTTTCTCCACATCGCGTAGAAAACCAGCCGTCATCCAGCACGAATAGTTCAACACCGGCTTCCTTAGCGGTTTTTGCAATCGCAAGCAGTTTTTCTTCTGTAAAGTTAAAATAAGTCGCTTCCCAGTTATTTAAAAGAATCGGACGTTCTTTGTCGCGCCAAACGCCGCGTGCCAGGCGCGTACGGTACAGACGGTGAAACGTCTGGCTCATAGCGTTCATGCCGCCGTCGGAATATACAAGCACGGCTTCCGGAGTCTGGAAGCTGCCGCCCGGTTTCAGGCACCAGGAAAAACCTGCCGGATGAATGCCGATCATCATCCGTGTGACATGGAACGTATCCACTTCTGCCTGAGCAAGAAAATTCCCGCTGTATACAAGAGAAAATCCCATAACCTCGCCCTGGAATTCATCTGCCTGCGGACGCTTCAGTACAACAAACGGATTGTGGAAATGGCCGGATGCGCCGCGGGTGCTTCCGACAGACTGGATTCCCTGCTGCAGACGGCGGGATTTTACATAGCGTTCCCGTCCCCAGGCGCCGGAAAACTGAATCCATTCATAGTCATCGTCCGGGAGATCCAAAGACAAACTCATTGCGGTTGTAAGCTGATAATCCACATCGCCGTTATTCTGAAAACGGGCGCTTCGCGCAATGGCATTTTCATTCTGGAAAATCGTATACAGCAGCGTCAGCTCTACCCCGAGCAGTTCATCCCGCAGCAGGATTTCCAACGTGTCCGCCTCGGCATCCGCCTGCGTATAGGTAGCCGGAAGTCCCTCCAGGGCAGGTTTTCCCGGATAAATCTTATGGGAGACATATTGAAAGTTCGTGATTCTGCTGCCGTTTTGCTGGCTGACTTCTACAGCTGGCATACGAAAATCCGTGGTTCCATAAGACGGGTATTCCTGTTTCAAATGTTCCAGGGAAAAAGAGTACTCGTTTTCGTATACAAAAGCAGAAACGGGACGGTAGGTGTTTTCTGTCAGATAATCATAATTGTCCTTTTGTGGGATGCGCTTCCCAAAATAAAGCTGTCCCATCTGCCCGTTGCGCATAATTTTCATTAAATAACTGATTTGATCGTTGTACAAATGGAATTCCTTTGTTTTTTCGCTAAAAATAATCCCCATGCTATCTGTTCCTTTCTGTATGTTGTTCTATTTTGGCTCATGCGTATGTATGAACCTGTACGTTGCATAAACTTTCAGCTGTTATGATTCTACATCTTTTACAGGATATTTCCAGCTAAATTTGTTGTAAAAAACTATCCGTTTGTTAGGTACAAAGCAAAACGATATTCCAAACAAAACCGTACCATAGATTCCCATTTTCCAAACCGGAAACGGATACGGCATCTTTACAACACCGATCAAACTGCGCATAATTTGACAGCCGATAGCGGATATCTGTGGTATTTATATAGTTTATTTTACGCACTCATAATAACTAAGATTGTAATTTTTCTCGTTCTGTCACGAAACTTATATATCTACACAAATTGCTTACTATATTCTGTTAAATAGGTCTCTGCTTCTTCATATGATACTCCAATTTTTTTCTGGAGTCTGTTAAGAATAACTTCATCAGTAAGTCCGTCTTCCTGTCCCAGTTCAACAATCATCTTTGCTTCTCCCTGACGCATCCCCTGCTCCAGTCCCTGACGTATCCATTTCTCCGTCTGTGTTTCAATGATTCTTCCACCCATGACATTCACCAGCCTTTCTTCATTTTTATTACCATTTGTAATATGAGTGACAATCGTATTTACAAATCCCATAAGATCTGCCATTTCTTGATCTGATAATTCGCTTTCATTGTGCAGACGGATAATTTCATCTCTAAAGTATTCCAGATCATCCACAGCCGCTTCTATATCATCTCCAGATACAAGATCCTTTTCATACCTTGCAATATAAAACGGAATATATGGAAATAGCTTTTTCTCAATAATATATTCTTTCGTCAATTCTTCCAGAATTACATTATTAGACTTATAATTTACGCACTGCCCATCTGGGAACGTAAAAGTAATTGTCGTCGTCTTTGGTGTCTTCTCTGTCTGCTTGACATAAATAACTGTAAATCTTGGCATTGGAATTGTAGCCTTTTCAATATCCCAAACCGCAAACTGTCTTGCAACAATAAAAGCATACTCCGCAATCCTGATAGCCATGGAACCGTCGTCATAACTCTGGCACTCCAACAAATATACTTCATCCTTAATCTTTATCAGGAAATCTGAAATTTGTTCTTCAATCTCTTTACTTCCATCTGCCGATTCATTTTCAGTCAGATAACCCTCTGATGGCAGTACATCCACTTTCACATTCAGTGGATAATCTTTACCAAAAACGTCATTGATCACGGAGACAAACAACCGCTTGTGCTTCATTTTCATCGTTTTGAAGACGTTATCGTAGTCCGGTGTCTTTTTGGGCATATCGTCCTGCCTTTCTTTTTCTATTTTCTATATCTCAAAGCAACATTTTTTCTATAATATTATATCACATAGCGATATAAACTAATATAAATTTTTAATTTCTATCTATATTTTTAGACTTCATCATGCCATGCCTTTTCTTAACTCTTTTTTAGTTTCAGTAAGCTTCCTTTTAGATAATTCTGCAATATTTTTCTATTCTTATACTATCCAAGCTTCATAGTAACTGCTACCATCAAAAATATGGCTACTATCATGAGAATATACCCATCCTTTTTTTAAGCAGCACATACTACTATAAGTATATTCAAATCATAAATAGTTTCAGTTTAAATTACAATAATTAGTTACCTGCTCCTATATAAAAAGCGCCAGATGCTTATATCGCATCTGACGCTTCTGACTAAGACTGCACCGGATTCAGCCTGGATATAATCTGCTTACGGTAGACTGCCGGAGAAACGCCGAATTTCTGCCGGAAAATACGAATCAGCGATTCCGGACGCTGATAGCCGCAGGAGTAAGCGATGGTAGAGACTGACAGACAGGAAGATTCCAGCATATGCCTGGCCTTGGTCAGACGGAAATCCTGCATATAATTTAACGGCGTCCGCCCGGTATACTGCTTAAACAGTGTGCAGAAATAACTTCTGTTCAAGCCCACATATGCTGCGATCTCTTCCACCTGCAGCGGCTCAGAGATATGGTTGCGGATATAGGATACCGCCTGGTCAACGTAAGCGTTGCCCTCCGTGCGCGGCAGGATATCCCGGTTGGAATCCGCGATCACGCTCAGAAACAGGCACAACGCCCCAAAAGTGTAAAAAGAATCAGCCGCACCGCTGCGGTTATGGCTGATCATATCCATAACATACCCTTTTAGTTTTTCGGATTCTGCACTGGAAAAAATCGGCTGTTCCTGTGACAGCCCCAAAGCCGACACCATCTTACCAGCCGATTCTCCGCAAAACCCGACCCAGATATACGTCCAAGGCTCCTTGCTGTCTGCGGTATACACCGTCTGGTAATCCGGTTCAATTAAAAATCCCTGCCCCGCCGACAGGCGGTAAGCTGTATTATTTACGACAAATTCGCCCCTGCCTTCCAAAATATAATGAATCAGATAATAAGAACGAACCGCAGGCCCAAATTTATGGCAGGGCGCCGCAACGGAATGTCCGAATGCGTTAATGCACAAGGTCTGCTTCTCATAAATGGGTTTCTCAACTGAAATCGCTTGCTCCATACCTCTTTTTCTCCATTTTTTCTATCTGTTGAAATGCTGCAAGTATCGTAAGCGATTTTCATCGTTTTGTCAACGGCTACAGATATTCCTCCCGATTACAAATCTTTAAATTATCCAACACCATTTTAATATCCGGCGCACTCCCTTTATCACAGATCAGCGTCGCATCCTCCGTATCCACAATAATCAAATCCTCCAGCCCTACGGCCGCGATTAGTTTTTTCCCGCCCTGAATAATATTGTTTTTGCTGTGAATCGTAATAATATTTCCCTTTACTACATTACCGCTTTCATTAGACTTCTGAATCCGCTCCACAGCCAGCCACGAACCAACGTCATCCCATCCGAATACGCCTGGAAGGATATAGATATTTTGCGCCTTTTCCATAATTCCGTAATCAATCGACACGGATTCCAGCTCCGGAAATACTTTTTCCAGCGTCATTTCCTGCTTGTCCGTCCCGATCGATGCACGGATCGTATGAAGCCCTTCATACAGATTCGGCAGAAACTTGTGAATATTTTGCAAAATCGTAGACACTTTCCAGATAAACATTCCGCTGTTCCACAAATATTCCTCCGTCTCCAAATATTCCTTCGCCGTCCGGATATCCGGCTTTTCTACAAAACGGTCTACCGCATAAGCGTTGCCTTGCGCTTCGTCCGGGCGAAATTTAATATAGCCGTAACCAGTTTCCGGATAGTCCGGCGTGATGCCGATAGTGACGAGATTTTCTCCTTGTTCCGCAATTTTGCAGCCATCTTTTAAGGCATTTAAAAACATCTGGTTATATTTAATCAAGTGATCCGACGGCAGCACCATCATCAGCGCATCCTCATATTTTTCTGCCATATGCACCGCCCCCAGACCAATACAGGGAGCCGTATTCCTGCCAACCGGTTCGCACAGGATATTTTCCGGCGGAAGTTCCGGCAGCTGCTCCAGCACCAGTTCGCGGTAACCCCGGTTCGTAGATATAAAAATATCTTCCATCGCGATCATCGGACGGATGCGTTCCACCGTAAGCTGAATCATCGTTCTGCCGTCTTCGGTTAAGGATAAAAACTGTTTGGGAAGGCTTTTACGGCTCTTTGGCCAGAATCGTTCGCCCCGTCCGCCTGCCATAATTAATGCGGTTTTTTTCATAAATTTGAACCTCTCATTTCTATATTTGATTCGTATCTGCACAATTTGCTGTTTTTTTCTATAAAAAGTTAACCATAAGAAGTATTTTTGCGTAAAAATTTTAATTGGGCATTTTACTTAAATGCCCAAAATTTGTTAATTAGAAAATTGATTGGCACGTTAATCAGCAGCTGAAACACCGGAGCAATAAACTCTGAAACATGAAGCGTCTGCACCAGAATATACAATAACAGCGTATTTAAAAACAGTCCGGTAAAGGAATAAGAAATATATGTTTTTACCAGTGCCTTCCACAAAGACCGCTCCGTACGTTCTTCCGGCTGGAAAACCATCTTATTATTCCAGTAAAACGACCATAATACGCTGAGTGCAAAGGCAATGACCTGTGCCGCAAGATAATCTGTGCCTGTAAACCATCCGGACGAGCGGAAAATCAGCAGGCTGATCATATAAATCACGTAATAAATGACCGTATTGCTGACGCCCACAATTCCAAATTTTACAAACTGCAGAAACGCGTCAACCGTCTCATCGGTAAGTTCTTTTCCGATTACATGATACAATAATTTCAAAACAAGAAAAACGATCTGCGCAATCCATTCCCAAACACTTTTTCCGATCTGCTGCATCTTTTCTCCTTCTTCTGCCAGTGTATTTAAAACCTTCGCAGCCCTTTGGGATAATGATTTTTCAGTATCCCCTGCGTCGCCTTGCCCCAGCCAATGGAACAGCCGTGGATCGTCGCCAGTGTATATCCCTTCTGCTGTCCGCAGAAAACCGTCTCGCCCCGCAGAAAATGTTCCGGTTCTTCCAGTTCCAATGTCTGCGTAACGTCGTCCGCCCGAAGCGCCATCGCCAGCGCATGGGACGGTTCAAAGCGGCGTTTTTTACAGCAGCCAAGCTGCAGTCCCGGCCGTTCTGTCTTCAAGCCGTCCAGACGTTTGATACCAGACGGCAGCAAATAGAGCTGTTCGCCAAACGGTTCGATCCGTCCAGTCTCCATCTGCCTGGCCAGCCAATCCTGCATCTGCTGCGACAGCGTTTCCCTGCAAAAATCATAAAATTGCGCATAATCTGACGCGTAATTCCCCCGTACTTTGGAAATACCCGCGCCCGGCGTTTTCCGATCCGGTACGGACGAGCCGGATTCCTGCGGCTTTGCACCCAGACCTTGCTTTTGAAATCTGGCGGCATAATGTCCCTCGCCCTGCGCCAGATGCGGCCACAGCTGAACGCTTTTTTCCAGCGTAAACTGCGGATATTCCTCTGTAAACCACTCCGCCATCCGCTCATTTTCCTGCGGTGCAAACGTGCAGGTGGAATAGACGAGGACGCCGCCCGGCTTTAACATAGCAGCCGCCTGTGACAGTATTTCCTGCTGTCTTTTGACACAGACTTGTACTTGCTGCAGGCTCCATTCCCCGCGTGCGTCAGGATCTTTGCGGAACATCCCTTCACCGGAACAGGGTGCGTCTACAAGTATTCTGTCAAAATACAGCAAAAAACGCTCCGCCAGCCGTTTGGGAGACTCATTCAGTACGACGGCATTGCGCACGCCCATCCGTTCGATATTGCGCGATAATGTCTTTGCCCTCTGTGGAATGATTTCATTGGATATAAGCAGTCCTTCCCCCTGCATACGCCCTGCAATCTGCGTACTTTTGCCGCCCGGTGCCGCGCACAGATCTAAAATTACTTCCCCGGGCTTTGGAGCAAGCAGCTCTACGACCGCCATCGCACTCGGCTCCTGCAGATAGTAAGCCCCAGCCTCATGCAAAGGCAGTTTGCCCGGACGTGTGTCCGACGGATAATAAAATCCTTCCTCCGCCCAAGGTACCTGCTCCAACGTAATCTGACGGGCCAGCAGCTGCTGCACCAACGCTTCTTTTTCTATTTTTAACGGATTATAACGCAGGCCGTACACCCGCTCTTTTTCATAACACGCCAGAAAATCCCTATAAGAATCTCCCAGCTGATGCCTGATACGTTCTTGAAAATCCTGCGGCAGTTCCACGGCCTTACTCCTTTTTTCAAAATGCAATGTTTTTTGTGAATTGCCTAAATCTCAAATACTTCCCAGATCAGGCGGTCTAATTCTTTCCAGGCTTCCGTATTTTCATATTCCCGCAGCTTTTCCGCAACGGTGCGGTAATACCAGCCATGCATGTTTTTGTCCTTCTGATGAAAGCGCTCCCAGAATTTTTCGTCATTTTTTAAGTAGCCC
This sequence comes from Lachnospiraceae bacterium, assembly GCA_009774535.1. Classification (GTDB taxonomy): domain Bacteria; phylum Bacillota; class Clostridia; order Lachnospirales; family Lachnospiraceae; genus Eubacterium_J. Next base: position 5,392 of record VSNY01000053.1, on the reverse strand, counting down.
TGTCTGGTTGCACGCATATTAGACAGCTTATCCGCCAGTGCAATAATTTTTTCATCCCTGGATTTGTGATCCAGTCCATCGATAAATTCCTGTTTGCGGATCTTCCAGGTCTCAGACGCATCCTGGCCCTTCCGCTTATTCTCGCTTTCCATCTGAACCATATGCGCGACCCGGCTGCCGAACGCATCTTCAATATCTTTGGCGCTGTATCCGGTATCTTCAATAATATCATGAAACAGGGAAGCAAGAATAATATCCTGATCCCTGGTCAGCGTCATTGCAATCAGCGCCGTTTCGATCGGATGCACAATATATGGTACCGATGAGCCTTTACGTACCTGCCCTTTATGCGCTTTCATCGCAAATTCCAGCGCGCGTTCAAAACGATTGCGCCGCTGCGCCTTGTTCAGTCTCGGCCTTGCGAATAAATCTTCATCCGGAACTTCTTCCGGCTCCGGTATTTCCACGCTTCTGCCTTCCGCCAGCGCGCACGCCTGTTCCAATACCTTTCCAGCATCATCCTTTAACAGCATATATGGAATCCGCTCCAGCACATTGGCAAAAATCGACCCTTCCGGACATTCCAGCAGCATCTGCAGCATATTCTGATCTGAGACGATCAGTACGTCCACAAATTCTATGGCATCTCCATAGCCGCCTGCCTGCCTGTTTTCCTGTTTCTGCTCCAGATCGCTGTCCAGCATTCCCGGAAAAAAGATCAGGTTTACATTTTCCTGTTCCTTCGCCCGTCTGCACAGCCCGCGAATGATATGTGACGAGTAATCCGCATATGCGTTGCTCATTACGACCCCTACTGTGATCATGGTTCCCCTCCAAATAATTCCATAACACGATTCATTACATTGCCATCTGAAGGCGCAGCCTCCCGTTTCTCCCAGGTGCCATCCTCTTGAAAGACATCCAGATGAAAATCTACTGCTTCCGAGTCCAGCCCTTTTTCAATCACATAATAACCTACCTGCTCCGTCAGCGGATTCCAGACAATATACAGTTCCCTGCAATTTGTCTGATACAGATACTGTGACGGCGGAATCATCTGCATAATGCTCAGGTCATCACGGATGCTTAACTCCATAATTTCAAAATCATCCTTTGTATACGGATAATTTTTCTCCTGTCCGACTTCGGCATACGGTTCCTGATACAGCCCGCACAGCGTTTCTTCGGAAATGCTGCGGATAAACTCCATCTTTTGTGCAAACAGCCTTTCCGGAATCTTATGGAACTCTACATTATGCCGCATAATCATCCGAAAATCATCCGTTTTCACTTTGTAGGCTTTTGGCTGTTCGTTCGCGCTTTGTTCCACTTTACGGCTTAATTCCAGCATCTGCGATTTTAACATCAGATTGTCCGAAAACGGATTCAGCGCAATCCCCTGTACGAGCGTCGGATGATCAAGGAGCATAGCTGCGCACTGCTTGTACTGTATTTTCAGCATACCCTGGTATTTCTGGTTCTGCGGAAACTTTTTCATACAGGTAAATGCCGGCATATACAGGTCGCCTTCCGAATTTTTAATAATATATGGCTGGAAGCCTCCTTGTTTCTCCGCTGCCATAGCGGGGACAAACAGCTTCGTCTCCTGGATCGCATAGACCAGCCGGACAAGCGTTTCCTTATTCTGGTCCTTCATATATACCTGCATGGCTTCTTCCAGCCTTGTATTATCAATATCAGTCATTTTTACGCTCATGGCACACTCTCATTCTTTCTCTTTTTCTCATTTGTATTCTATCGCATTCTACGCCGTTTTTCCAGACATTTTTCAAATATTTTGTAACAATTTTCAGGTGTGCCTGATGAATGGGCAAAAATAATCAGCATATTGTCTTTTTTCCAATAACAGGTTATAATAGTATTGGAAAGCTTTAATTTATCTGAAGGGAGCGAAACAAATGCATACATTTCAACCTTACCCGATCGACTTAATCGAGTTCGACCCATTTACAAAAATAGGAAACGACTGGATGCTGATCACAGCCAAACACAATGATAAAATCAACGCTATGACTGCCAGCTGGGGCGGCGTCGGTGTACTCTGGGGGAAAAATACCACATTTATTTTTGTAAGAGACAGCCGCTATACAAAAGAACTGATCGATGAGTCTGACTATTTTTCACTTACCTTTTTTGACAACAGCTACAAGTCCGCAATGAAATATTTTGGCATGGTATCCGGACGGAAAGAGGATAAAATCAAGACCGCCAATATGAACGTGAACTACTATGAAGAAATCCCTTTTATTGACGAAGGCAATTTTGTAATCTGCTGCAGGAAAATGTCCGCCACGCCAATACTGCCGGAACAGTTCCTGGATCATGAAATTGAAGAAAAATGGTATGCGGACGGAGACTTGCACACAATGTATGTCGGGGAAATCCTGCAGATTCTGGCAAGATAACCCTGCCCACCGCCTTTCCAAATCATTGAAAAACTATGGAGGAACCTACCATGACAAACGCACCAATTCCAACTCCGCACAACAGCGCAGGCGCCGGAGATTTTGCAAAAACCGTATTAATGCCAGGTGATCCGCTGCGTGCCAAATACATTGCCGATACTTATCTGGAACATCCAAAGCAGGTGACTGGCGTCCGAAATATGCTCGGATATACAGGCGCTTATAAAGGAAAACCGATATCCGTTATGGGTTCCGGGATGGGGATTCCATCCATCGGCATTTACTCTTATGAGCTGTTTCATTTTTATGATGTAGACAATATTATCCGGATCGGCTCTGCCGGCGGTCTGCAGGACGGACTGCAGCTTATGGACGTCGTCATTGCGATGGGAGCATGCACCAACTCCAACTATGCGGCGCAGTATCATCTGCCTGGAACATTTGCACCGACTGCGGATTACGGCCTTATGAGCCGCGCCATCGAAGCTGCCAAAGAGCAGGGAACGCATGTAGTTGTAGGAAATGTACTGTCTTCGGACGTATTTTATAACGCGGACAGCAGCGCCAATGACCGCTGGAAAGCAATGGGCGTACTTGCAGTAGAAATGGAAGCCGCAGCGCTGTATATGAATGCAGCAAAGGCTGGAAAACACGCACTGTGCCTGCTGACGATTTCTGATCATATTTATTCCAAGGAAGAACTGAGCGCCGAACAGCGGCAGGTTGGTTTTGGAAAGATGATGGAAATTGCGTTAGAACTTGCATAAGAACATATAACACAAACTAGAACCTAGTGGGAGATTTTCGCCAAATTCAGGTTACATAGTCCGTTATGCGCCCTTTATTTGGTGAAAATCTCCCGCATATTATGAAACAGATCTGAATCATTCCCGATCCTGTTTCAGTGATCTGCGCTAATTCGCTAACAGCAGCATCCCTACAAGCATGCTCATCCCTGCCGCCGCAGCCATCGATACAATATTTAAAACCAGATATACCTTATCTCTGCAAATCTTACGAAAAGCGGCAAACACACCCATTCCAAGCAATCCGCCCGCCGTATTCCCCAAAAGATCCGTAAGATCCGTAGCCCCAATTCCGAAAATATACTGCAGCGCTTCCAGCGCAAGGCTTGTAAAAAACACTGGCGCCAGTCTCTGCAGCCAGGATTTTTCCCGCCCGATCATACAGACAAAGACACCGAACGGAATAAAAATCAGGATATTATCTATGATTTCCTGCACATAAATCTTGCCGTTCACAACTACCGAACCCGCAAACGGAATCAGATTGATACTGCGGTGAATGCCAAACTGTGAAAAAGGCATCTGCATCTTGAATAAAATAATCCATACCAAAACAGCAAAATAAAAAGAAAATAAAAGTTTCGTCAGTTTTTCAGATTCCATTATGGCTCCTTTTTCGTCAGATATCCAAGCTCCCGCATCTTCTCCAGCAGATACGTATACCTCTCATCTATAGAAATCGTTGTTTTGCCGTCTTTCATAGCGCTCTGGCTGCGATATTCGCTGATTACATTGTAATTAGCTGTATTATAATAACCCGCTTCATCCCGCACATCCAAGATCAATTGCCCATAATACGGAATATCAGCTGTACCCTTTGTATCTTTCCACTGTCCGTCCGCACGCACATTTCCATCTGCTACGTCCTGCTTCACTGCCTCATACAGCTGCTTCGCATCTGCTTCGGATATTCGCTTCTCATTGCCTGCATAGGTATAGGTTCCATCTGCATTCCTAGTTTCTTCTTCATTAATCCATGTTCCTCCATAAATTTCAATGTCCGGATAATGAATCCCAAACATTTCTTTTATGGTAACTTCTTCTCTCCCTGCATATTCCATCATTTGGCCAAATACGCTCTCCTTTGTATCATCCATAGGAATTTCGTATCTTCTTATCATAGTAGAATTATCTTTTAACAAATACTCCAAATAGATATACTGATTCATCTGCGTGTGATCTGCTGTCCTGCGCTCAAAATCTCTTTTTGCATCTACAATCTGTCTGTGGATTCCATGGACCCAGGAGATTTCTTCCTCATTGGCTGCCAGCATCCGAATACCGCCATTCACGTGGACAGCTGCGATTTCATCCGGATCAGGAATTTTTTTCTCCAGACCCAATATATCCAGATCCAATGCAACATAGCATCCACAGATAATTACCGTATAAAGCAGGCATTCCTTTATCTTTCGTTTGGTAAATACATAAATGCTGCGGTCCAATAACATCTGCGCGATAAAAAATACGATGATACCAATCACAGACACACTGATCATAATGGAAACAAATGATTTTGTATAATAAGTATAACGTAAAAGCAGCGCTCCCAGGGAGGAAGTACAGATCGCCATTCCCCAGCGGAAAATGGGTTTTAGCCAGTTCACCGTAATCACGTCTCCGGCAGTCTCAATATGCTTCTTTTCGTATGCAGCCAGCGCGATAACCCCAAACACGATTGCCACAATCAGATAACCAGGCAGCGTCCCCATGTGCTGAAACGTATACACTGGCGCTTCATAGTCATAATGATAGGTAAGCCCTACCCGCCTGAAAAAAATAATCGGCGTAAGCACTCCAAAACCATCCATGGTCACCACATTATCCAGTCCATAGCAAACGGCTTGGATCATAGACGCCGCAATAAACATACATCCCTCATACAAAAAATTCAACACCAGATATAACGCCGGAACGGCAACGATATTTCCCACAAACATCAGCACGCAGACTGCCATGCAAAAGAAAAACAGGTTTTCTACAAATACGGTCATCAGCCAAATCCCATAATATTGCAGCACCTGCGCATTAACCGCTCCTTGCACCGCTCCGACTGCCAGCGTCACAAGCGCCGCCGTCACAAGCCAGAGATTTCGCTTTTAGTATTTATATTTATTCAATTATAGATTTTTAAAGAATAGGGATAAAAAGAAGAATGCC
>VSNY01000052.1 GCA_009774535.1 Lachnospiraceae bacterium | reverse complement strand
TTATTCTTTCTTCACATAGAAGATTAAAAAGTTCCTCGGTTTCTTTCTTTTCAAGTTACATTGAAACTAATAAACCAACTTTTATATATCCCACATGTGGTTTTATTTTATATAAGAAATTAGCATCTACTACACTATTTCTATCCTTCTATTTAATATATCAAATGGATATTCTGTTTCCCAATTTTTATCTAGATGAGTAATTAATTTAGTACCCCTTTTTTCTAGTACTATAATTGAACCGAAACTTAATAAAGCGATAGAAAATATTATATACAATTTACATATATAATAAAATATATTTGAACAATATGGGAAGCAGTGTATGAGATCACGTTTATGTATACTAATTAGGGACTCTATGGGTCCACAGGACGTATATGAACTGTTCTGAATATGAAAATACGAAGTCTGAAATGCAAAAAATAAATAAATGGCGGATGATAATAGAAAGGCAAACTGTTTTGGAATCAGGGTTTGCCTAAATGAGAGAAATCACCAGGCACAGCTTCGGCATCAGATACTTGAATTTTGAAGCTGGTACAGAAAATGGAGGGAGATTTATGCAGAGAAAAATCAGGTTCAGGGACGGAAAGATACAGACAGCATTTGCGGCTTTTCTGATTAACTGGAGTATTGCGTTTTTTGCGTTTCTTTTATTTTTAATTAAAAATAATGGGCTGATGTCTCTTTCCAATGATTTTGATGCACAATGTCTGACCTTTCAGACTTTTGCCAACCAGGCTGTCAGGGAAGGCCGGATTTTCTTTCACTGGGCAATTGATATCGGGTCGGATTTTATAGCGTCATTTAGTTTTTATAATCTGGGCAGTCCGTTTTTTTGGATTACACTCTTGTTTCCGCCGGAAGCGTTTCCTTATCTTGTGGCGTGGGTTCTGATGCTTAAGTATGCGGTAGCGGGGCTTACTTCCTGTCTGTATATCAGGCAGTACGTAAGCAGTTCATGGTGCGCGGTGGCGGGGTCAGTATTATATGCATGGAGCGGCTATCAGGCGGCAAATATTGTATTTTACCATTTCCATGATGTAACGGCGTTTTTTCCGCTGCTGCTGCTGGGGCTGGATTATGCGGTGCAGACGAAAAAATACGGGAAGATGGCACTGGCTGTTTGGATCAATGCGCTTGTAAACTGGAATTTTTTTATAGGGGAAGTAATTTTTCTGGCGGTCTATTATGTGATCCGGTATGAGACGCTGCGAAAATTGAAAGAACGCAGATTTGGAGAAGTGTTCAAACAGGTCGGACATTGTGCGGCGGAAGGGATGCTTGGCGTTGGGATGGCGGCAGTTCTTTTTGTGCCGTCGGTCTATGCGATCTTTTCAAATACACGTATTTCTGATCATATTCTGGGCGCGGATGCACTGGCATTTTCTACGCAGGACTATCTGCAGATGCTAAAAGCTCTGATCTTACCGAATGAGACTTTGTGCAACCAGTCGGTGTTAGAAACCAGTAACTGGTATTCGATTGCGGCATATCTGCCGCTGGTTGGGGTTATTTATACAGCGGCATATGTATGGAAACATAAAAATGACTGGGTCAGCACACTGTTAAAAATCTCACTTTTGACGGCATGTATACCAGTACTGAACAATTGTTTTACACTGTTTAATGTCGAGCCTTACCGCAGATGGTATTATATGCCGGTTTTGATTATGGCGCTGGCTTCAGTCAGAATATGGGAGCAGGCGGTTTGTGACAGGCACATAGGCAGCCTGATTCAAAAATCCGCAATGGTATCGATAGGAATAACAGCTATGCTGGCGATCTATCTTACGCAATACCGTTGGTCGGCAGACAGGGAAAACAGTGTTAATAATCCAGTGGCATTTTGTCTGTATCTTGCGCTTGGCGTGGCGGGAGCGGCCGCTGCTGTGATGCTGGCGAAATATGCATACCAACGGAAGTATGTGATCAAGCTGTTTTTGTTCTTTGCTGCCGGAGCCGGGTGTATCAATCTGATGCTTAATATTGTAAGGTACCATCAGAACTCCGACTTTGCTTCTACAAAGGACGTATATAACGAGATTATAAAGTCATCAGAGAATCTGCAGTCGGATGTGCTTCCGTACCGGTATGCGTTTTCAAATGCGGATGCCTATTATAACCGCGGATTTGCTGGTTCCTTAACCAGTGTGGATTCCTTTATTTCGACGGTAGACGCTGGAATTTTTGAATTTTATGACGCCATTGCCGCACACAGGCATACAATTACGATTGACGGGTCGGACGGAACGAACGAGTTATTGTCCGCAAAATATTATTTTACGTTTGAACCATGGGAAACGAAAGATGCGTGCAGCGTTTATCATAATGGTACCCGTGAGTTTTATGTATACGAGGATGCGCAAGCGCTTCCGATCGGATTTACTTATCGCTTTTATATGACCAGAAGCGAATTTGACCGTCTGGAACCGGGTGTCAGGTCGCGGGCGATGCTGCATGCGCTGGTCATTGCGGATGAAGAGGAGGATCAGGTATCGCAGATTCTGCAGCATGTACCGACGGCAGACACGGAGTTTTTTACAAAAGAACAGAAAGAAAAGGATATCGCAGAGCATTTGCAGGAGTGTTCTACAGGTTTCACGCATTCCACCAGGGAGTTTTCTTCGGTGATCCATACAAATGACGAAACATTTGGCTTTTTCAGCGTTCCGTACAGTTCCCGGTGGTCTGCAAAAGTAAACGGAAAGGATGCTAAGGTTTTTAATATCAACGGTCTAATGGCTGTTCCGCTTGAAAAGGGAGAAAACACGATTCATTTTACTTATCATATAGGGATCGTTCTGGCCGGGCTGGCTGTGAGTGTTTTTTCTTTTGGAATTGTAATCTGTATTTTTATTTTTGGGAAGAGGGCTGGTGGAAGCCGGTCTTGCAGGAGAGGGGAGGCAGGTTGAAATGGAGCCGAGATTATATGTCATTATTCCCTGTTATAATGAAGAACAGGTGCTGCCCATTATGGCGCCGCTGTTTTTGCAGCAGTTATTGCATATGGCGGCAAAAAAGAAAATAAGCGCGGACAGCCGAATCTGTTTTGTCAATGACGGAAGCAGTGACCGCACATGGGCAATTATAAAAGCGCTGGCAGAAGAGGACGCGCATTATATCGGCATCAGCCAGAGCCGCAACCGCGGACATCAGAATGCGGTGCTGGCCGGATTAATGGAGGCAAAGGACGTGGCAGATCTTACGATATCGGTGGACTGCGACGGGCAGGACGATATCCGGGCCATGGAGGCGATGGTGGATGCATACGGGGAAGGGAATGAGGTTGTATACGGTGTCCGCAGCAGCAGGGCTACGGACACCTGGTTAAAACGTTTTACGGCGGAGACTTTTTATAAACTCCTGAATAGCATGGGCGCGGAGGTTGTGTTTAACCATGCGGATTACCGGCTGATTTCCGCAAGGGTGTTAAAGGAGCTGGCAGGGTTTCGGGAAGTGAATCTGTTTTTAAGGGGAATGGTTCCGCTGGCAGGATTTCCGAGTACAAGCGTCTATTATGAAAGGAAGGAAAGGGCTGCGGGAGAGTCTCATTATCCGCTGTCAAAAATGCTGGGGCTTGCGTTTGATGGAATTACAAGTCTGAGCGTTAAGCCCATCCGTATGGTAACAGGGCTTGGGATTATAGTTTCTGCGTTTAGTTTCTTAGGAGTGATCTGGGCGGTTGTGACAGCACTGGCCGGGAACGCTGTTTTGGGATGGGCGAGTGTGGTCTGTACGATTTGTTTTATTGCGGGAGTGCAGTTGGTTTGTTTAGGCGTGATCGGGGAATATATCGGGAAGATTTATCTGGAGGTCAAGCAAAGGCCGCGGTATATTATCAGTGAACGGACCTGGGAATGATAGAACGGACATCAGACAGGTTGGTTTTTATGTGATGCAGGCAGAATGGAAGAAGGAGAACACCCAGGATGAAGGTTGTAATACTGGCAGGCGGCTACGGCACAAGGATCAGTGAAGAGAGCCAGCTAAAGCCAAAGCCAATGGTAGAGATCGGCGGCAAACCGATTTTATGGCACATCATGAAAGAGTATTCGCATTACGGTTTCCGGGAATTTATTATTTGTGCGGGTTATAAGCAGCATATGATCAAGGAATGGTTTGCGGATTATTATTTGTATAACAGTGACATTTCGATCGATTTTGCCAGAGGCGGGGAACTTACGATACATAATAACGCTGCGGAGCCGTGGAAGGTGACCGTGGTTGACACCGGGCTGGATACAATGACAGGCGGCAGAATCCGCAGGGTAAAGGATTATATCGGCAGGGAAACGTTTCTGATGACCTATGGGGACGGAGTGTGCGATGTGGATCTGTCTGATCTGGTTCGTTTTCACAGAAAACACGGAAAAATCGCTACGTTAACGGCAGTCTATGTGGAGCAGCGTTTTGGCGTGCTGGAAATCGGCGCTGGGGACCAGGCAGTGCGTGCGTTTCGTGAGAAGTCTGTGGCGGATGGTTCACGTATTAATGCCGGATATATGGCGCTGGAGCCTGGTATTTTTGATTATCTTAAGGGAGATGGGACTGTGTTTGAACGGGAGACGATCCAGCAGCTGGTGGCGGATGGGGAACTGTGCGCGTATCAGCATGACGGCTTCTGGCAGTGTATGGATACGAAGCGGGAGAAAGAAAAGCTGGAAGAAATGGCGGCGCGTGGAAAGGCGCCCTGGATGGTGTGGAAGTGAGCAGTAAAGTAAACAGGCTGTCTTTTGCGTTAAGCAGGAGACAGCCTGTTTGGTTTATGGAAGAACATGTAAAATTAATTTATAGAAGGTATCCACTTTTGCAAATAATTTTGCAAATGTAATCTCCAAATGCGGAAAATGGACAATTTTTAATTCTTCTTTCCTTATCTTTGTCTCTGTGGTTGTCAGGTAACAGTTCCATGGGGCATCTGAACTGTTACATTGTCAGATGCCATGCAGCGCCCTTAGCAGATTGTGCCTGTTTACAACAGCAAAAAGGTGTGCTATCATAAATAAAAATACTATCAGCAGGCAAAAAAGGATTACGGTGAACCCAATGACAGAAGTTATTATGCTTATTCTCAGCTGTTCCCTGGCGTTATTTTTATTTATCTGGCTGGCATTTGGAAGAAAGGCTACGTCCAAAGCGGCTACTCTTTTTATGGATATCTGTCTGCTTGCACTCTGTATCGCGGCTCTGATCTGCGGCCTGACCTTGCGGCAGGAAAAATATGAAAGCTTACAAAAGGAAAACACGCGGGAAAACACGCGGGAAAACAGCATGCAGACGAACAGTATCCGGCAGGAAAGCATCCAAGGAAACAGGATCGGTACATAAGCACAGGCAGACGATCCATACCGCTATACATAGATACATAGCAGCGGACATCAAGACAATCGGATAAGGGGGACGACACGGGAATGAAACGAATCACAAAAGCAGTATATACGCTGCTGCTGTTTGCGGCAGTCTGGGCAGCCGGGTTTCCGGCAGTGACAGTATCCGCCGCTGCAGGCAGCGTCAACAATATGAATGTTGTATTTGTATTAGACGGCAGCGGCTCCATGTATACAACGGATCAGGAAAAACTCCGTTTTGAGGCTTTGGAGCTGTTTTTGGGCTTGTCTACGGAATATGGAAATTCGATGGGCGCCGTTGTATTTGACGACGGCATTCTTTTGACGGAGGATTTGGCGCCGGTTAACGGCAAAGAAGCAAAGAGCAGACTGTCCGAAAAGGTACGCAGCGCATCCGGCAACGGTGATACGGATATCGGCAGCGCAATTTATAAAGCGGTGCAGATGTTAAGGGCTTTTGGAAATCCGGACCTGCCGTCTGCGATTATTCTGCTCTCTGACGGCAATACCGATCTGCCAAAGGACAAGTCCGGCAAACTGCTGGAAGCTTCTTTGCGCCGCAAAGCCGAGGCGATTGACCATGCCAGGAAGCGGGAGATCAGCATCCATTCGGTTTGCCTGAATGCGAACGGCAAGGCGAAAAAAGAAGAGCTGCAGGAGATCTCGGACGCAACGGGCGGGACTTGTGTGGAAGTGAAAAAAGCCAGTGATTTAAAAGATGTCTTTAACCAGTTTTATAATATTATCTATGCGACCAAAACGATTCATCTGGTCGACACGAAAATACCAAAAAGCGGGGAGCTGCGGGTGCCGTTTTCGATTCCGGTGATTGGCGTGAAGGAAGCGAATATCATTATTAATACATTAAATGCGCAGACGACATACAGCCTGTTCCACCCGGACGGCTATGCGTTTACAAAAGCAGAGCTGGAACAGATGGCGGTTCAGGCGAAGACATTTACAGTCATTAAAATCGAAAAACCTGAACCGGGAGAGTGGGAACTGGTCGTGCGCGGCGCGCGCAAAGACCAGGTCAAGATCGATATGGTCTATAATACAGATTTGTCGATCCAGCTGGAGGAGACTCTGGTGCAGTCTCAGGGGAATCAGGCTGTTTGGGAATTGGGCGCGCAGGTGTCTAACGAAGGCGAAGCGGCTCCAAAAGAAGTGTATCAGCAGTATCCGTTTTGGATTCAGGTAACAGACCAGGCGACCGGGGAGAAGACGAAGCTGGAAATGAAGCCGGATGGCGGCCGCTGCGCTGCACAGCTGGAAACGGAAGGCTATGGGACTTATAAGGTGCAGGCGTTTTGCGAAATTGACGATATGAAGGTCAAGTCCAATGCGAAAACCATTCAAAAGCCAAATACAAAGCCGGAGTGGAAACAGGAAACGATTGTAATTGACGAGACGTACCATCTGTTTTCAAAAAGTTTGTTTACGCTCGATTTAAATACGCTGGCTTCGGATGCGGAAGATGACGAGTTGGTATTCGCGGTGGCGGATTCGCAGTTTTCTGAGGAGGAAGTTTTTTTACAGGACGGATCTGTGCTTGCCTGTAAGATTAAGATCTGCGGCGACGGCAGTCTGACCGTGACCGCTGCGGATCAGGCGGGGGCGACGGCACAGGTGGAGATTGAGATTCATACGACATCTGTTACGGGTAAGATGCTTCTGATTTTGGCGCTGGCGCTGCTGTTAGCCGTATTGATCCTATTGTTTCCGGTGATCCGGCCCCATTTTATGGTGGTGCGCGGGACGGTGCAGATTCTGACTTACGGGGAAGATGGGACAGACCCTCCGGTTACGTTTGACGGGGAAAAAGGAAGGATGCTGTTGTCCAAGTATGTGCATCCGGCGCAGGAAATTGGGATGCGTTTGGAAAAATGCTATTTAATGGCAGGTGAAAAAAATGGCTGTATTTATTTTGTGTCCGCGCAGGGGTATTATACAGACCGTGACGGCGCGCAGAAGAAAAAGAAGATCCGGGTGGATGCGGGTATGGAATTACAAATTAGCAGTGATCCGGATTTTGCGAACGGTATCCGTATTACGTATATGCCGTATCAGGACTAATCAGAGTTTGGCCATTTTACAAAAATATTAGAAAAATATTAGAAAAATACCATAGCATTGAATTGGAAAAATGTTGTAAATTAATAGCATCCAGCCGATCGCGGAGCGTTTTTATGGCTGGATGCATAACAATTTAAGAGTAATTTGAATCGGTACTTATTTTAAAATTGGAATTAAAATTTAGAAATAAAAATTAAGATACAGGAAAGGACGGATGGTTATGGCTACATATGGACAGCTGCTGATTGATGCCGGAGGCGGGATTATCGACCGGGGCAAACAGTCAGACAGGCAGGACGGGGCGTCCGTGATCATCGGACTGGGCGGAACCGGCTCTGACGCGGTGATCAAACTAAAACACGAAGTATATAAGCAGCTAAAACCGGATGATACGGATGCCGTGATACCCAGGTATGAGGCCATCCGTTATCTGCTGATTGACGCGGATGATTCTCAGGTCGGGCAGTCTGCAAATCTTTCGGATATTGATCAAAATACAGAATTTTTCCCGCTTTCCAACAGTTCGATCAAAAGCACGTTTGAAGCGAAGGAAATCTTAAAGGCAAGACCGGAGCTGTACTGGCTGGATTATGAAAATATCTCGATTGACGAAGCGAGCAAAGGGGCTGGCGGTATCCGGCAGGTCGGGCGTTTTCTGCTGGTAGATAAAGGGGAAGCGCTGTTTGCCAGGCTGAAATCGGTGATTGAGAGCGCGTTGACGGCGGCAAAGACGGGAGAACTGAATATTCATATCTGCGCGGGGCTTTCCGGCGGGACGGGGAGCGGGATATTTCTGGACATCTGTTATCTGGTGCGCAGGATTTTAAAGCAGATCGGCAAGCAGGAGGCGCGCGTGAGCGGTTATTTTTTCCTGCCGGATGTAAACCTGTCGGTTCCGGTGATTCAGGAAAATCCGCTGATTTCGGCTTATATTAAGGTGAATGGATATGCGTCCCTGCAGGAACTGGATTACTGCATGAATTTTGGCAAAAATAAAGACAGCTTTCGGATGAACTATGGATTTACGGAGGTCGATTTTGCGATGGCTCCGGTGGATCTTTGCTATTTAATTTCGACGACGGATGCTTCGGGAAACCGGGTGCAGAACGGCTATCAGTATGCTATGGGGGTTGTGACGGATTATATTATCAGCTTTCTGGCAAAAGAGCAGAGCGGTTTTACACTGGAAAGCCATATTACAAATCTGAATTCGATCAAAGAAGGAATCCGGGTGCAGCATGGCGCCAGTGTGGATTATAATATCTTGGGCGCTTCGGTGGCAGAGATGCCGCTTTCGGAGATCGCGACGTATCTTGGCTGCCAGCTGTTTGCCGGTTACCGCGGGATGTATGAGCGTGTGCCTGCTGAAAAGGAGCGGGATGATTTTCTGTCGAAGCTGCTGCTGCGGTATGAGGATCTGCAAAAGGAACTGACGCATGGATGCGCGGCGTCGGTGGTGTTTGGCAAGGCTTATGATGCCAGGATGTATGACCAGGGCGGCGACCATGCGTTTGTCAGGCGTGCGGAGCAGTTTTTGGCGGATAATATCGGAATAATGGAAAAAAATGCCAAAACGATGATGGAAGACCTTGGGGAATTTGCGATTCCAAAAGTCAGTACGTCCCTGATCAGCCGGACTTATAAGGGGCTGTTTGATTCATTTGTAGTGAAGCTGGAATACGGGCCTTTTTATGCGGGCAGAATGCTGGCGGGCGGGGATAATCAGAACCTGATCCACGCGGTAGACGGGTATTTGAAAAAGAATGAAGAGCTTTTGGAACATGAACTGCGTCAGTCCAGGCAGCGGGAAGACGCCTGTGCGGATGCAAAGCTGAAAATGGAAAACACGAATTTCCTGAATAAAAAGACAAGGATGGAGAATTATCTGCAGGCGCTGACAAGCCTGTACGTACACCAGTACCATGTACAGCTGTATCAAAATATGGATCTGGTGCTGCAGGAATACAAGCGTCAGCTGCGCAGGCTGAACCAGAACCTGTTCCGGATTCTGATGCAGGTGATCGATACGCTGCGCGAGACCTTTGCGGTAAATCAGACAGTTTTGTCACAAAAAGGCGTGCAGAATAATCTCTATACATGGAAGATCCTGACGATCCCGGATATCCGCGAAGGACTGGAACAGGAAATGAAGGAGCATGATCTGGGGCAGACGCTGTATCATTTGATGTATACACTGTTCGAGCGCTGCGCGGTCTGGATTAATCAGGATGAAAATGAGATACGCAAACTTGTTTCGGATTTTATCCTGCAGGAATTTGATCAGGCAACGAAACGGACGATGACGGATTATCTGAAAGAAAAATTCCGTGTGGAAAACCCGGCGCTGTTAGCCGAAGCGGTGGAAAAGGAGCTGATCCGGGAAAAGCTGGGCAGGGATTCCACGCCGCTGTTTTGGAAAAATCCAATGTATAAAAACAGTATGGGAATGCACAGCTATCTGACCGTGCCGTACGACGCGGCGGAGATTAAGACGGCTGCGGGTCATTTTACCGACAGGCAGATGGAATTTACGGTGCGCGAGTCGCATATTACGGATAAGATGTCGATGATGCGGTTTTACAGCGGGATTCCGATGTTTGCCTATCAGGGGATTATGGAATTGCAGCGGGCTTATGAAGAAGATAAAAAAGCGGGCAGGCATTTGTTTGAACGGGGAGAGGTGAACTGGAATACGCTGCCGTCCCCAGTGCCGGAAAGCTTTAAAATCGATCTTCCGATTACGCGTATTGCCAGACGCAATGAGGCGCTGATCCGGGAATTTGAGCAGGCGGAGGAAGCGGGCGTAGTCGTTCAGGATGAATTTTTAAATTGGAATATATTAAAGACCAAAGATCTGGATCTGTCCGCGTGGACCATGCAGCTGGGCGGCAGGGAGACGAACGGGGACATCAGTCCGAAAAAAATCCGGGAGATTCTGCCGCAGCTTCAGGAGCGCGCCCAGGCAGCGCTTCAGGAGGCGGTTCCGGTGCGGATTGAATATCTGAATACGATTTCCGGCAGCGAGCGGCAGGTGATGCTGGACTTTTATCTGCTGTCTCCGGTGCTGAATCAGCTGGTGCATCAGGAACTGCGTAAGAGACAGGAACTGGAACAGGAGCTGCAAACGCTGGAACAAAGGCTGCAGGATACGTTCAGGGAAAAACGGGTAAAGAATGATTTCTTTAATGCAGTGTTTACAGGCGTGCTTACTTATGGCAGAAAGATCGTCTTCCGCTATGAGGAATATGGCATGGAGCAGTGTCTCGAGCTGCAGAACAGCAGCATGAAGTACGGGCAGTCCGGCGCATACCAGGCGTTTTTAACCTATCAGGAGCTGGATGATACGGTAAAGGAAAAGATTGACAGCCGCACAAAAGCCAGGATGGATGAAGAAGACTGCGTACAGCTGCTGCAGACGGTGGAGACGCTGGAAGCAGAGATGCCGAAAAAGATTCAGGGGTATCTGGGAATCTACGATGAACTGGACCCGGTGCATGATCAGATGGAGGCATTTTACAAGGATTTTATGAAAACACTGCATCATTTTCGCATGAATCTGTAATTCGCTAAGAAAGGCAGGAGCAAAGATTTTCATATGCAGGAAACAAAAGACAACCGGATACAATTGCAAAACGGCAGACAGCTGCTGACCCGGTGCATAGATCTGCTGAATGAGAACCAGCGCGGGGAAACCGGAGGAAATACGGCGCTGCATCCGACTGTAGTTGTGATGCTGGGCGAAAAATGCGCAGGCCGGGTGCAGGATGTAAAACGTGTGCTGGATGACAACTGGAAAAACGCGCGTTATTTAAAATATCTGCAGGTAGTGCTGACAGAAAGCGGCCTGCAGTGCTATTTACTGGAACCGGGTGAAACGGGAAGCGGCGAAGTCTTTGCGGCGACAGGCAGGGACTGGGAAGAGACGCTAAGCGATGCCATTGTAAGTATGCTGGAGACGGAAGAAAAGATTTTTTTTGACCGCACGACGGTTAAGATGGAATATTTGCTGGATGCGACGCAGCAGGACAGTATTACTTATTACGAGCTGTACCGCAGGACGGTCAATCCGCTGCTGGCGGATGAGTTAAAGACTTTATATCTGATGCTGGACCAGCGTCCGGGAACCGGGCGGGTGGAAGCATCCGACCGTCTGCTTTCGTATATGACGCAGCAAAACGCGGCGGCGCAGATTCCAGGTACCGTCTGGCTGTTAAGTAATTATCTGCAGTCGGGGCAGATGCTGGGCGAAGGCAGAATCTGGCAGAATTACCGGCTGGCGGCGAACCTGATGCTGTTAGGGGGCAGCCGAAGAAAAGCGCAGGGAGATGTACAGAGACTGTTTCACGGCTTTAAGACGGTATCTTATGCGCTTGTGACAAAGCCTGTGGATGAGATTGCGGCGGTATCGCTGCGGACCTTGCTCAGCGGATTGTATGAAGCGGAATATAGACGGCTGTACCGGGAACTGCCTGCAGGCGAGGCGGCCAGGCGTCTGCAGATGGACCGGTATCACGGGTTTTTGTTCCTGGAAGAACGATTCCGCAGACAGATCAGCGCCAGATTTCCAAACGAAACGGACTGGCAGTATCTGCCGTTTCGCTCCGGGCAGGCACACCGGGCGTTTTTGAAAAATGACCGCATCACATTGGAAGCGGCGGATGAGGATACCTTTGGCGCGGCATCGGCATTTTTGGAACGTGGTTATGTGGAGCCGGTCAGGAAATTTTTATCAGATGAGTCGCAAATGAGCGGGTGCAGGGAACAGATCCGTACATTGTTATCCGGTCAGTTTTCCTATTTTGAACTGCTGTATCTAAAGGAGCATTTGGAAGAAGTACGCAGTATGCTGACGGCAGAGTACCAGTTTGCCGGGTTCAAGCCGAAAGAATCTGCCTGCAGGCGGCTGCATCTGCTGGGCGTGCAGGAGGGCAGGAAGGTTTTTTACCAGAGGATGAAGCAGGTTCTTATGGAAGAACTGGAAGATCTGATTGGACAGGCACAGCGGTTTTTAGAATTATATGAAACATGTAAGAGGGAAGTCCGCCAGGAATGTATGGTGACTGCGGAAGAGTCAGAATCGGTAGAGAAATATTACGGCGGCGTTGTGGATGAATATCTGCTGCGCTGCCAGCCCGTGCAGGAACAGGTATCCGCGTTCCCGCAGGTATTTCACGTGGGACATGATAAGGAAGCGCTGTTAGGGGCGCTGTGGAACGTATTTGCGGATCTGGCCCGGGAGAATGTGTACAGGTATGATTTTGAACAGGAACTGGACTGGCGGATGGACGGCATGGACGATGTGCAGAGACATATATTTGTAGAAAAAGAGCTGCGCAAAAGGCTGGAAGGCAGCAGGCGGCTGAAAAACAGGATTGAAATCCCGTTAGCGCAGGCCGGGTGCTATTATCTGGTAAATGCGGGCGCGGATTATGCGAAGACATTGGAGCGGGCCGGGGGCGGCGGATACGTGCTGTTTGACTTAAGCCGGACGGACTGCATTGAGCAGTTAGAAATTTACGATATTTTAAAACCGCAGCAGCTGCGGCTGTCCGATATATTAAAAGATAGAGGAAGCAAATGACTATAGAAAATGAACATCCGGATTATCAGATCCGGAATCTGACCTGTAAAAAAGAAGCGGGCTGTTACCGGTTTAGCTGGAAGTACAAAGAGGCCGCGGGTTTTCTGATTTTTTTCTTTGACTGCAGACGCTTGTTTGATCTGAAAGAAGCGCCAAAGCAAATGCAGGCCGCGGGGCTTAAGGATGCCAAAGTAACCGGCAGCGCGAAAAAACTGCTGGCGGCTGGAAATGGCTGGGACAGCTTTAAAGTAGCGTATCTTACAAAAACAGATTTTGTACGCGACGCAAAGAGTTTTCTCCTGCCGGTGCAGGAACTGCAAAAAGACGTTCCTTACGGGATCTGCGTGTATGCCTGCGGATCAGATCTGGATACGCGCGAAATCCGTCTGTATCCGATGCATAGCGAGGAAAACAGATGCTGTCTTCCGGTCAAAATTAAGCCGGAAATCCGGTATCAGCGAAAGCTGTTTTCCAAAGACCGCTTCTGTATCCTGCGCCTGCCGCGGATCACGGACTACCGGGACGGGGCGGTGCTGTATCATGTGGACGGGGCGTCTTCGGACGTGCCGCTGCCGCAGTCATGTATGGGCAAGGAACTTGTAATTGTAGTTCCAAAGACAGCCAATGTCAGTATTAAGATCCGGGAAGAAGATAAAAAATACTATAAGAAAGGGTGAACCCGCAATGGGAAATCAGATGGAAGACTGTAAATGTCCCTTTTGTTTTAAAAAATTCAGTCCCCAGAAAGCCGCGTTTAAATCCATGACCGTTTATACAGAACAGGATTTTTTGGCAGGTATGGGCGAAGACGAACTCGAGCAGAAAAAACGGTATGCAAAGGCGCCGGATGCGGTATATCAGGATTTTTGGCGCAAATATCCTGAGAGCGAGCCGGAAAATGAATACCGGGATTATCCGGTTATTGATAATTTAAGCGACCAATATGTGCATGGGACGCAGGAAACGGATTCGAGCGGCTTTATTAACCGTGTAACGGATGAATTCGGCATGGTGTCAAAGGTGCGTATCTGTCCATACTGCCACAACGTCCTGCCGTTTGAATTTGGCAAATATCCGGTCAAATACATATCTATGGTCGGTATTACAAGCTCCGGCAAGACGGTCTATCTGTCGCAGCTGCTGCACCAGATCGAGGGGTTTTTTGTAAAAGCAGGTCTTACGATTGTCGGTACCTATGACGAAGTGGAGCTGTTTTTGGAAAACTATAAAATCTTAAAACAGATGCCGCTGCCGCGCGGGAACGCCGCGGACGGGCTGATGCCGCCGCTGGCGTTAAATGTCAAGAGCAATGATTCACAGCAGATCTATACGCTTGTGTTTTACGATATCGCCGGAGAAAACTGCGTCCGCCCGGATCAAATGGAAAAGTACGGCCCGTTTATTCAGAATTCAGACGGTATTATTTTAATGATTGATCCGGAACAGTTTCTTGGAAATTCCGGGCATGAGGATATCAGGGAGAGGGAAATCCACAGCCCGGATAAAGTGATTGCGGCCATGTGGAACGCGTTTGTAACATCGGAAAATGAGAAGGGAAAAAGCGGGATTCCGCTGGCAGTTACGTTATCAAAGAGCGATACGCAAACGGGGGCGCTGGATTACAGATCCAGCCTGTTTTCCAATATCAGTTATCAGAATTATGAAGATCATAAGATTCCGCTGAAAGATTTTGCCGCGACTGATATGGAAGTGCGGCGCCTGCTGACACAGTTAAGCCGGAATAAGACGGAGATTTTATGCAATAAATTAAACGAGTGCTTCCCAGCGCATTCTTTTTTTGCAGTGTCTGCGTTAAACGCGGAGCCAAAGGAGCAAAAAGGGGATGCGGCCGGGGACTGCTATATGCTGGATGAAGATCCGGAAACGATCCGGGTAGAGGAGCCGGTTTTCTGGATTTTGTATAAGCTGGGAATTCTTCAGGTGAAAGAGGCAGAGAAGAAGAAAAAGAAGGGCGGGCTGTTACGCAGATTGCTGGAATCTTAAATGCCTGTCAAATATCAGATGGAAAAGGAGGAACCCGTATGAAATTATACCAGGCAGGATATTACCGTCTGGGCGGACGCGCGAGCGGTTCCGGCTGGAAGATCGTAGCGCCGTCCGCAGGCATGTCCGAGATTGCGAAAGCAGGCTTTAAAGGAATTGCCGCAAAACTGGTGGATTTAAAACAGAGTATACAAATGCCGCAGCGGGCGATGGGAATTTTCCGGCATGACCGTTTTATCTATCTGATCCATGTCCATTATGCCGCGTCCGGCGATGACAGCCGGGGTGTGGCCTATGTTCACGGATATTGTTTTAGCCTGGCGGAATATTTTGAACTGCTGCTGCAGCCGGAACTGCTCTTTGGCGCCCAGCTGGAAAATTTTGACCTGGAATATGATCCGGCATTGTCTGCCTATCCGGCGGTTGAGGGCCTGTCCTGCCGGAATATGAACGAGCGCTGGCTGTTAGATAAATACCATATTTCCAGTGAATCGTACAAGCATCTGCTGCTTGGCTCGATTTGTGTACTGGAGGGCCTGGGCGGGCCGCTGTGTATCAAATATACGTTTGCGCCGGGACAGGAGCTGGAAGTGTATCAGGATCTGATGTATTTGATAATGAAGGGACTGCCTTATCATTTAAGGCAGAAGCTGTTGTCCTTTTCATGGCAGGGGGCTCAGTCGATGGTCTTTTTATCGGATACGGTTCAGGGGGATTGTTATGTGGACCTCGATACGGAAGCGTTTGGATCCGATGATGCCAGGCTGGCGGCTTATCAGTTTACCAGGCTGTATGAAGCGGAATTATTTTATAAAAACAAAGATGCCAGGGAGCAGATTTTTGGAAATATCGCCCGCTTTATCCAGGAAGTGTTTACGGAACCGTTAAAAGACGCAGGCTGTATGCAGATCGAAGCGGCCTTTCAAAAACTGATAAAAAAAAATGAGGATGGGATAGACGCAGAACTTTCGGTTGGGCTGCTGCAGGATTTTTTGCGCGCGGAACTGCATTACGGGCAGGAGACGGCGCAGTATATCGCGATATTGTTAGAAACGATTAACCGGAATGATCTGACGATTGCGGATCAAAAGCTTGTATCTGAGATCGAACAGGCTTATGAGACCTGTCTGGCCAGCGTGACGGAGCAGATGCTGATCGAGCAGATGGCGCTGTTTTATGCCCGCAGGATATTGGCGCAGAAAAAAGACCAGGCGTTTACGGCGCTGCTGGAGCTTAAGAATACGGACGCCGAGCAGCTGTATCCGCTTGTCTGCCGCTGCCTGGAATATCTGGATCTGAATTTTTTTACGGATTATTTCTGGAACCAGTTTCTGCCGGGAGAGCTGACGACGTTAAAAAAGGCGGAGTTGTTTTTAAAGTCGAATGGCGAAGGGTTTTCTGCGAATGAACAGTTTGCGTTTTTTAAACTGCTGAAAAATCTGATCGAAGATGAAATGAAGCGGGCGGGCGGTTTTGAGGAACTGTGCGTGACGGCGGAGGCGGCGAACCGGATTCTGAACGCTTATCCGCAGATTGACAAGGCGGGAAAACTATGGGATTATACCTGTTTTTCTCTATGGAATCGTTTTGAGCCGGAATGGTTTCAGACAAAGAGCGTAAAAGAATACGAACGGTACGAAGTGCGGAAGCTGGCAAAAGGATACGAACAAAAATCGTGTCCGCATGCGGAAAAAGTCAGCCGTCTGATGGAAACATTGGATCAGATCCGTCTTTGTACGGACGCGCATCAGCTGTGGAACTTGTTTTTTGTTACGAAAACAGAAGAAGAGCAAAACGACCGGCATATGATTTTAAGAGGATACCGGGAGGAGTTTTTTGACCGGATGAAAAACGGGCGCACCGGGGGAACGACCGCGCAGGATCTGGACCAGTCGCTTGTGCTGTATTATGATCCGGAAAAAAAGCAGTTTGACTTTGTCCGGTGGATGAGCCAGTGGGCGCAGGCAAGGGAAATCGTATTGCTGACCAGCCTGTTTATAGAGTATGGGAAAGCATCCGCGCTGCTGCAGGAAGAGCCGTATAAAGCGTATGCGGCGCAGTTTCTGGACGAGGCGGTAAAAGGCAGAAAGCATACGGCATACAGCATGCTTCCCGAAAGTCAGCAGAAAGCATTGCGGATTCTTTCTGACAGTCTGCATGGAAGAACGATCCGCAACCCGGGGACGACGCAGCTGTTTTTATATTCTCTGCACCGGGAGGCAATGGGCTTTTTTGGCGGGCTTTCGTTAGCGGTATGCGGCGTCTGCTTTTGGCGGTATGGAAGCGGGGATATTTTTGTCCAGATGATCTTTGCCGTCGTTGCCGCGATTAGTATGGTGCTGTTTGCCGGGATGAAAGCGATGGAAGGATGGAGCGGCGGGGAACGGCCGGATCTGGGCCTTAAGGGAATGCCGCGCAAAGCTTTGTATGTCTGCTTTCCGGCAGCGCTTGCAGCGGCGGCGGGTTTGTTGTATGACAGGGGCGGCTTTCAGGAAAAAGCGCTGGGACTTATGGCATTTTTAGTAGTTGCAGCGGCAATGGCCTTGATTTACGGGCTGACAACAAAGGAATAGGCAGGGATGAGACTATGAGCAGAAGGCGTTTTTCGATCAGGATGCTGGCAGGCAGTATTTTGGCAGGATTTGCATATGGCTGTATCGGGGAATTTTTTTTCCGGAAACTGGAACGGGACATGCCGCAGATTCTGTTTGCCGCGCTTTATATGACAGGACTGTTTTTATTTTTGGGGCTTATCGTGTATCTGATTGGAAAGTTTGGGTATTATCAGGTCTACGGAGCGGTAAACCGCAGGCAGTGGGCAGTTTCACTTCTGCTGATGGCAGCTCTGTCGGCATGTTTTGAATTTTTGTATGAAGAAATCAGCTTGTCCGGCAGGCGCCAGGCGTTTTCTTCGTATTTATTTGTAATCGATAATTCTGGTTCCATGAATGAGACAGACCCGGACGGACTGCGCTATGAGGCGATCGAAAAACTGCTGGAACAAAAAGATACGGATTTTTGCTATGGCGTATATCATTTTTCAGATACGGCAAAGATGGTGCGCGCAATGGCTCCGGTCAGCGAAAAAGGCCCGGAATCTGAGGCAGTCAACGAGGGCGGTACAGCGGTACTGCATGCTCTGGATACGGTGCTGGGAGACCTGGACAGCGGAAAACTGATCCTGGATCAGCGGTGCCGGATGATTCTGTTAAGTGATGGCTATGCGACGGATGTAGATGAAGCGGGCCGGTACGACTGCATCCGCAGGCTGGAGCAGTTTGCAGAGCGGGGGATTTCGATTAGTACGGTTGGAATGGCCGGAGACGTGGATACGCAGCTGCTGATGCTGGTGGCGGATAAGACGGGCGGTACCTACGTCAGCGTCAGAGACGTCAGCCAGCTGGAACAAGGGATGCGCCAGGCGGCACAGACCAAGGAAGAAACACGCAGCCTGCTTGGATATCGCAGCGTCGGAGAAAGGGATTGGCTGTATGGCGTGCTGCGTATATTTTTAATTGCAGTGCTGGGCATGCTGGTAGCAGTAGAAAAGACGGTTTTGTGCGAGCGGTTTTTGAATACAAATTCGGTGCTGGTCAGTTCTGCGATTGGAAGCGTGCTGGCGGGAATTTGTCTGGAATTAGGGATGAATTTGCTGGGAGCTGAACCATCAGCGGCGCGTATTACCGGATGTATGCTGCTGGGAATTACAGTGTTGTATGAGGACGCAGCAGCTTCAAGCGTGTCTTAACAGTCAGTTCCGCGATTTAAAAAAAGCAGTTTTAAGACACACAAATGGATCAAAAAGGGTAACAGTTCAGATACCCCACTGAACTGTTACGTATCCAGCCATTCAGAATCGCTTCGCGATGGGCTGGATACGTGCAGCCACTACATTTTCATACGATCAGCGCAGTAAATGCGCTGATCTGCCTGAACTGTTACCAAAAAGGAGCATTTATGAAAAAAATAGTGAATCTGCTGCTTTATTGTCTTCTGGGAATCGTCGTTTCGGCAGGGGTGCTTGGGATGCGTCATTTTATGGTGCAGGACAAAGAGCGGATCGAGCAGGAAGCGGAAGTACACAGGCAGGAAGTTCTGGCTCGAGAACAGGCAGAGCAGGAGGCCAGACAGCAGGAAGAAGAAAAGAAACGGAAGGAAAGCAGACGGGTAGTTTTGGTGCAGAGCCTGCCGCTATATCCGGAGAAAAAAATTCAGAAAGTAAAATCAGGCCGCAATCCGATCTGCACCTATGGGGAAACGGTGACCTTATTAGAAGAAGACGGACTGTACGCAAAAGTGCAGACCAGCACAGGAGAAACCGGATATGTATGGGGCGACTGTATTACGCCTATGCCTGAAGGCAGTGTTACGACAGATACACAGCCAAAAGTGGTAGTGCTTGATATAGAACAAAGCGGAAAAGAGGAGGATGAAATTTGCTTTTCCGTAGCCCAAAATGTAGAAAAACGTCTGGAAGCACTTGGATACCAGGCAGTTTTGGCCTGGAGAGACACACAGGCAGCGCCGTCAGATGCAAAACGCGCGGAGCTTGCCAGCCAGCTGGGAGCAGACGTAGTAGTACGTATCTATACAGGCAGTGAAGATACGCAAAAGGAAGCAGGTATAACAGGATCAGATGATGGGACAGATACAGATCCCGCAGCAGATGATCCAACACGCGCAGACGATCAGGAAGCAGATCCGGCGCAAACCGACGATACAGACCAGGAAGCAGATTCAGCGCAAACCGACAACACAGATGCGCCGCAAATAAACGACACAGACCAGGACACAGATCCGGCGCAGACAGACGACATTGAAAATCTGTTAAATACAAAAGATATAACGATATTTTGCAGTTCTCAGGACAACCCGCATCCTGCGGCGAAATATTATACACAAAGCAGAAAACTTGCAAAATATATATTAAAATATTACCAGGCAGTCACTGGATTTAACAGCGGGGAAATGGCAGAAACCAGCGATTTGGAAGCTGTGAATCTAAGTAAGCGCCCAATGGTTATGCTATGTTTGGGAAGCCTGCAGAACGAGCAGCAGGCAGAAAAGATAACAAAGCCGAAATTTCAGGCAAAAATGGCGAAAGGGATTACAGATGGAGTAGATGCATACTTCCGCAAAAAATCCTAACTTCATTTGAGTGCAACGGCTTCCCGCCCGCAGCGTCGTCCGGAAATCCCCCGCACCCCAGAAAGGAAATCCTCCATCATGAAAATCTTAATCATAGAAGACGATTCCGGCCTAAGCCGCGGCATCTCCTTCGCTCTCACCCAGGAAGGCTACGAAACAGTTACCGCAGAAAACGCCAAAACAGGCTGGCAGCAGTTCCAAACCATCCATCCCGATGCCGTTCTTTTAGATTTAAATCTACCTGATGCAGACGGAATGGACTTATGCAGAACGATCCGGAAAGAATCAAAAGTTCCAATACTAATGCTTACAGCCAGAGATCTGGAAGTAGATGAAATTATGGGACTAAAAAGCGGCGCAGACGATTATCTTACTAAGCCATTCTCGCTCTCCGTACTCAAGATCCGTCTGGAAAAAGCGCTGCACAGGCAGACACCTGGCGCAGAATCAGACAGGCAGCTGCAGTCCGCAGACGTCTGTCTGCATCCAGGCAAAGCCCGCGCCTGGCTGCGCGGGAAGGAATTGGAACTAAGTTTGACAGAATTTCGCCTGCTGCAGTATTTTCTTGAGAATAAAAATCAGGTGCTGCTAAAAGAACAGATTCTACAACACATCTGGGATAACGATGGAAATTTTGTCGAAGAAAATACATTATTCGCTAATATCAGCCGACTGCGAAAAAAAATCGGCGGCGGCTGCATCAAAACGATTTATGGCATGGGATATTTATGGGAGGAATAATCGTTGCGTCTGGAATTATTATGCCTGATTCTTAGCATACTACTTGCAGGCAGTGTATGCGGCCTGCTGGTATGGGCCTGCTGGTTTTTTTATCAGTGGCGTTGTCTGGATGCAGTTTTGGAGCAGTTTCAGGCAGAAGATTTGCTGGAATTTGTCCGTCACACACAGCATGGAACACACGCGGGCAGCCCGAGGCGGGAAATGGACACCGATCGCCAGCTGTCAGAACCGGTGCGCCGAAAACCGCGCCGGAAATCTGCCGTCAATGCCGATGTAAAAGAAACGCGGGAATCCAGGCTGGTGCATGATATGCGGCAGATCTTAAGCCGTGCGGCCTGGCGGGAACAGGAAGCCGTTTCTGAAAAACAAGAAGTGATGAGCCTGCTTTCGGATCTTTCCCATCAGCTGAAGACACCGCTTGCGAATATTATTCTGGATATGGATCTTTTGGAAAGCGGACTGGATCATATGGATGAAGCGGGGAAACGGGAATTTCTTTCTCATGCAAAGGCACAGGCTTCTACGATGCAGTGGCTGATGCAGGATCTGTTAAAAGCATCCAGGCTGGAAAACGGGATGATCCGGTTCCAGGCAGAACCAAAACCGATCCGTCCAACGATCGCAAAAGCAGTCAGCGCGGTATATGCGCAGGCGTGCGGCAGACAGATGGAAATCCGGGTAGAAGAAATCGAAGATTTGTCTTTATACCATAACCCGAAGTGGACGTCAGAAGCAATGGCGAATGTGCTGGAAAATGCTGTGAAATATGCGCCCAAAGGGAGCAGCATTAAAATTTATATGGAAAAAATGGATATTTATACAAGAATTACCGTGCAGGATCAGGGGCCTGGCATTGCGGAAACGGAGTATCATAAAATTTTTCAGCGCTTTTATCGTGGAAAACAGGCTGCTTCGCGGGAAGGGACGGGTCTCGGACTGTATTTGGCCCAGTTGATTATGCAGAGTGAGCAGGGATATCTGACGGTAGAGTCAAAGCCGGGGCAGGGGAGCAGATTTCATTTTTTCCTGCTGAATCAGTCAAATATTTTGTAATTTTCTTTTTCTATTATGAGAACGATGATGCAATAAAAACAGATCTATGTTGGAGGTAATTCATGATTGAGCAAGTTGTATTTGAGAATTTTCGTGGATTTAAACGCTTAGAACTTACAGATCTAAAACCTGTTACGTTGATTTCGGGTAAAAATAATGCGGGAAAAAGTTCTGTTTTAGAAGGACTATTTTTATTTTTTGATCATATTGTACCGGAATCATTTTCCAAAATAAATAGATTTCGCGGGTTTATTTCTCATGTCGATTCCGCAAGTTTATGGGAAACGGCATTTTATCAAATGAATGTACACAACCCTTTGCAAATATTTCTTACGTATGAGGGTGTGTCGGCTTCGTTAAAATATGTGCGGGATGATACATTTATCCCATCGGCTGATATGAATGTGTCTCAGGAACTTAAGGGACAGATTCTGTCTTCGGCAGCATCTTCGTATACATTAAAATTTAAATATCAAAAAGCAGATTATCTAGAAGAGGGACACTTTATAGTTGGGCCGATGGGCGTTGTTCGCAATATGGCCACATCTGTTAGTCCAAATACAGATCAGATCATGCCATTTACACAATTTATCAATGCCGCGATTATAAATAATAATAGTGATAGTTTTATTGCTGAGTGGCTTGGAAAACTAGAGTTAGAGGGAAGAAAACAGCACATCATAAAAATATTGAAATTGATTGAGCCATTGAGCCGGGTTTTTCCAATGGTATTCAGATTATTGATTTTGGAGGAAATTCTGAACCGACACGTAAACTGGCAGTGTTAAAAAATATGGAAGGATTTGATAAAGTAACATCGTTGCTTGTAATTCGGGATGCAGAAACAGACGCAGCTGCTGCCTGTTTGGAAATTCAGCATGCTTTGGGTAAGAATCATCTTCCAGTGCCTCAGAAACCTCACTGTTGGGAGGGAGAGATACTTAAGGTTGGATTTGTGTTGTTTCCTGTTTTTCATGATCCGATCCAGAAGGGAACGCTGGAAGATTTGTGCCTTTGATTGGGATCATGCCGCGCTTACATCCCTTAAAAATTTTTTGCAGGAAGTATTATGACGGATATCAATTCTTGCAAAACTGTCAGAATGTTTTTTTACATTGTCAGACTCCTGTCAGGTTTTTTTGATAAAGTATTTTTAGATAAAAATCCAAGATCAAAAACTTACAGGAGGTCCATATGAAGATCTTAGAAACCATCAACCTGAAAAAATATTACGGAAGCGGCGACAACCAGGTGAAAGCGCTGGACGGCGTCTCGCTTCAGATCGAAGAGGAGGAGCTGACAGCCATTGTAGGCTGTTCCGGCTCTGGAAAAAGTACGCTGCTGCATATGCTGGGAGGGCTGGATCATCCGACTTCCGGGAGCGTAATTGTGGCAGGCAAGGAAATCTTCCAGTTAAATGAAACAGAACGAACGATTTTCCGGCGTCGCAAGATAGGTTTTGTGTTTCAAAGCTACAATCTTGTTCCGATTCTGAGTGTTTATGAAAATGTGGTTTTGCCGCTGGAACTGGACGGTAAGAAGCCGGATGAGCAATTTATCCAGGCGGTGATGAAAACGCTTGGCATTGCGGATAAAGCAGACCGTTTGCCAGGGCAGCTTTCCGGCGGACAGCAGCAGCGCGTGGCAATTGCGCGCGCGCTGGCGACCAGGCCAAGTATTGTGCTGGCGGATGAGCCGACCGGGAATTTGGACAGCCGTTCTACGCAGGAAGTCATGGGGCTGTTAAAGCTGAGTGGAGAACGGTTTCATCAGACGATTGTGATGATTACGCATAATGAAGCGCTGGCGCAGCTGTGTGACCGCGTGCTTCATGTGGAAGACGGAAAGATTGTGGATGACAGCAGAAAAGGAGGTGCTTTGCATGCGGAATCATAATCGTACGGCAATCCGAAAGCTGTCCGCGAAAAGTCTGAAAAACAGCCGGGTGCGCAACCGCTTTGCCGTCTGCGCCATTGTCTTAACGGCTATGCTGTTTACGGCTGTCTTTTCCTTATTTGGAGCAATGATCCAGGCCGGGCAGGAATCCACCATGCGTGAAGTGGGCGGACGTTTCCATGCGGGATTAAAAGAAGCGGATCTGCAGCAATATGAAAAAGCAGCCGCAGACCCGCTTGTCAAAGAGTGCAACTACAATATTTTACTGGGAATGGCGGAAAATATCCGCAAACGCCAGACAGAGATTCGTATGATGCCGTTTGAGGAAGCGCTGCCGCAGTATTTTATTACGCTCAAAGAAGGAAATCTGCCGCGGGCAGAAGATGAGATTGTAGTGGATACTTTTGTAATGAACGAGCTGGGGATTGCGCATCAATTAGGAGAAAAAGTGCCGCTGGAGTTCCAGTTTATGGGTGAAACAATCAAAAAGGAATTTTCTGTCAGCGGTTATTATG
>VSNY01000051.1 GCA_009774535.1 Lachnospiraceae bacterium | reverse complement strand
TCCTACATCTATATCAAAAAAGAATAAGTCTATAGCCTGTTCTGACTGGCTATAAACTTATTATACGAGGGGGATATCCATATACGGATTCAAAATATTATGCATTATCAGCACACTACAAAAAAAGCCGCAGCAGCGGCGGTCACTGTCAGTATTCTGGTCGGAGGAATATTTCTGACTTCCAGGAAAAGCGAAGCGGCAGTTCCTGCGGCAAATACTGCTTTATCGGAACAGAAAGAAACGGAACAGACTGCCGCCCCCGGATTCGGACAGCTGCAGGATGATCCATCCTTGCATGAAACATTGCCATTTTCCACGGTTCGGACCGCGTTTGCGCAGCATACGGCTGCAGAAATTGATTTTCGGAGGTATACAAACAGCCGCCGTGAAGATTATGAATATGCTTTAAATTATGCGCTTGTTTTTACGTTTTCTTTTGAGCAGGAGACTTATCAGTTGCGGGTATCTTATGATAAGGAAACCGATCAGCTGATGGATATTGATATTACCAGACTTTCTAACGGACAGATGCAGTGGATTTATACTATGGATGAAGAACAGGGAGAACGTTATCCGAATGATCTGCAAACGTTTCTTGATACAAAGACTGAAATCGGAGACTTACTGACACTGCGGCTGCCGCAGGGATATACGCTTGGTTCTTATCTGGGTAATGTTGGAAATTACGGCGGCGCTTTGATATCTCCAAAAGCGTACGATCTTAAGATTGAGGATTCCTTTGCACCAATACACTGGATTTACGCAGGATTTGCAGGAGAAGCGCGTGAGGATATGTTCGTATTTGAAAACGGCAAATTAAACCCGGATTACTTTCCGCACTCCAATCATAGTGTAGAAATACCGATCGGAATACTGGATAACGTTTCACCCGGGACCGGATGGACAACGCTGTTCGTCCGCGGCGTACATGACCTGTATACGGCATCTGATCTGGCGGAACTGGATCTGGCCGGAGAGGATCTTCGCAGCCTGGAGACGCAAAGCAAGTACTGGTATTTTTATTTTGTAAAAGAAGGCAGTCCAAAGGCATATGTACTGTCTTTATCGGCAAAGGAATTTACCAAATCAAAAGCCATACGTATCGCACGGACTGTAAAAATTACAGAAGATGAAGCAATGCTGACGCGCAGCAAAGCTCTTTTGCAGGCTGTAGATCCTTATCTGCAAGATTTTCTGCAGACCTTACGCTCTGAGAGCGACAGGGTGTATCTGCCGGATGACTTTGCGGGAATGGATGGTTATATCACTGCGAAATGGATGGAAGCGACCAGGGAATTTTACAAAAAAGAATATGGAGGCATTCACGCGGTTGACGTGCATCCCGCAGAGCTGGTGCAGCTGAAAGAGGACGGGGACAGCCTGACAGCGCTGGTGCGCGCGGCGTATTCTTATTCATGGGAAGCGCATGCCGAAACGAATGCGCGCCACATTGATGCCCTGTTTCGTGTAAAATTAGAACGGGCCGGAAGCGGCTGGCGGGTTACGGATCTGGAACTTCGGAATTGTCCTGAAATAATCCTTTTCAACGAACAGCTGGAACGCAGGACAGCCGGGATGGAGGAAGCGGACAAGTATCTGCTGACAGATCAGTATTTCGGGCAGATATACGAAAATATGCAGTAACTTGTTATAAAAAGCATAACCACACAGCGGGTGATCGGAACGACTGCAAAAAAGGGACTGTCGGAAATGGAATTAACAAATCATATATCGTAGTGAAACCGAAAGAATCACAGGTATATAAGATGAGAAAACTGCCATTTCCCGACATTCCCTTTTTTTGACAGAGTTATAATAGACAAATAAATACAGCTTTATGATATCGTTATAACAGGCAAATGGATACCACCGGATCGCTGCTTCGATCTATACATTGCTTTCTACAACCGTAAGCCCTTCTACGCCCAACGCTTCTGCCTGATAGCTTCCCTTCTCACAATCCACCTGCACGCGTATTTCGCAGCCTTCCCGCGCCGCGCGTACACGCATCACCGTTTTCCCATGCAGATCGGTCACTTCCGTCTGCGCCGTACTGTGATCCTGCGGCAGATAAATCAGCAGGCACACGTCTTCATAAAAATCATAGTCCGGCCGGTCTGTCTGCGCGCCAACCGCGAGAATACTCCCCGGCCGTACAAGCAGCGGCAGTGAAAAATAATCATGCGTTTCCTTCTGCCATTTCCCGCCGTCTACCGTCTTCTTTGTCAGCAGATTGTACCATTTTCCTTCCGGAACATAGTACTCAACTTCGCCGGATGCTTGAAAGACTGGCGCTACCAGCAGCGAATCCCCCAGCATATATTGCTTATCCAGCGGTTCGCACGCGCGGTCAGACGGGAATTCCATAAACATCGGACGCATCACCGGCACGCCTTCCTGATGTGACAACACGGCCTGGCGGTACAGATACGGCATCAGGGCGCATTTTAATTTTACAAATGTGCGCAGCACCTCGCATGCCTCCTCGTCAAACATCCATGGCACACGATAAGAATCGGAACCGTGCAGACGGCTGTGTGAACTTAAAATGCCAAACTGACACCACCGCTTGTACACATCGGCAGGCGCCGTATTCTCAAAGCCGCTGATATCATGGCTCCAAAATCCGAAGCCCGCGCAGGCAAGAGATAATCCGCCGCGCAAGGTCTCCGCCATCGACGGATAGCTTGCCGAACAGTCTCCGCCCCAGTGAACCGGAAACTGCTGCCCGCCGACCGTCGCTGAGCGAGCGAACAGCACCGCTTCTCCCCTGCCGCGTTCTTTTTCCAGCAGTTCAAATACTGCCTTGTTGTACAGGTATGGATAATAATTGTGCATTTTTACCGGATCAGATCCGTCATAATAAGCGATATCCCGCACCGGAATCCGCTCGCCGAAGTCCGTCTTAAAGCAGTCTACGCCCATATCCAGCAGCGCTTTTAATTTTCCCTGATACCATGCCGCAGCAGCCGGATTTGTAAAATCAACGACTGCTGCGCCGGCCTGCCACAGATCCGTCTGCCATACGTCCCCATTCGTCTTTTTCAGCAGATAGCCATGTGCCATCCCTTCCCGAAACAGCGGAGATTTCTGGCCAATATAAGGATTGATCCAGACGCAGATCTTTAACCCCTTCTCATGATAACGCGCCAGCATTTCCTTCGGGTCCGGAAATGTCTTTGGGTCCCAGGTAAAGTTGCACCATTCGTAGCCTTCCATCCAAAAGCAGTCAAAATGAAACACATGCAGCGGAATATCCCGGTCAGCCATGCCCTGAATAAACGCGGAAGTCGTCGCCTCATCGTAATTTGTCGTAAAAGAAGTCGTCAGCCATAGTCCAAATGACCATGCAGGCGGCAGCGCAGGCTTTCCGGTCAGCGCGGTATATTTGCTGACCGTTCCTTTCGGCGTCGTACCGTTGATCAGATAATAATCCAGCCGTTCCCCTTCCACGGAAAACTGTACACGTTCCACCTTTTCACTTGCAATCTCAAACGATACGTCGCCTTCATTGTCCACAAGTATGCCATAGCCCTTATTGGAAATATAAAACGGCACGTTTTTATATGTAATCTCACTGGCCGTCCCGCCGTCTTCGTTCCAGATATCCACGGTCTGTCCGTTTTTCACAAACGGCGTAAACCGCTCTCCCAGCCCGTAGACATATTCGTCAATGTCCAATGCCAATTGTTCCAGCACATAATTTTTCCCAGTATCGTTGTTTTTCATATATGCCATATTCCGGTATCCGCTCTCGGTCAGCAGACGGTTGTCATCATAAAAACGGATGCCCCACATCCCCGGCCTCTTATCAATCACGGCTGTCGTATGTCCTGACCGGAAGCGCAGCTCTGTCTGCGTTTCTTCGATTTGTACCTGCGCCTGCGCAGACGCCGCGTCTTCGGCCTGCACATCGATAAACGGGCCGCGATAAGCGGCTCCTTCAAAGTGCCGCACGGATACTTTGATCACGTCTTCGGCCGGACTGCTCAGATAAATCGTAAGCATTCCAAGATTTAACTGGTCCCCGCGCTTTTCGATATGGCTGGCAGGCGCATAAATCACCAGCTGCTTTGCTCCTATTTCTTCTATGATACGATGGTCTGCATATTCCACCGCATACAGCGGCGTGATTTCTTTGCGTACCATCCAGTAACCTGATGTAAATTTCATAAATCCTCCT
The DNA here is from genome assembly GCA_009774535.1 of Lachnospiraceae bacterium. Lineage (GTDB taxonomy): Bacteria > Bacillota > Clostridia > Lachnospirales > Lachnospiraceae > Eubacterium_J. The sequence continues at coordinate 20,451 of VSNY01000051.1, read as the reverse complement.
AAAGATCAGATCCAGCGTCAGCGGTTATCCTTTTACAGACCCGGCTGATACGCCGCCTACAATATATTTTTGTCCGACAATAAAGACGATCAGTACGGGCAGCAGCGTCAGCATAATATCCGCCGCCACAAGGTTCCACGAATTCTGAAACGCCCCAAAGAAATTATAAACTGCCAGCGTCATCGGCCACTTCGCCGAGTTATTCAGATAATACAAAGGCATTGTAAAATCGTTCCAGACCGCCATAAAATCCAGTACAAACAATGTCGAAACAATCGGCTTTAATAATGGCGCGATAATTCTTGTAAAAAGCTGCCACGGCGTACATCCGTCGATCACAGCCGCTTCGTCGATTTCGCGCGGGATGGTTTCCACAAACCCATACGCGAGAAACAGGCTTAACGGAATATTAATTGCCGCATACAGCAAAATAATGCCAAACCGTGTATTCACCAGATGAAACGCCTGCATCACTTTCATCAAAGATACGTTGTTGATCGGCATAGCGATTCCTGAAATAATAAAATAATACAGGAAGCGGTTTGCGCCTTTCATATTACGGGAAATAACAAACGCCGCCAGCGATACAACGATTACAATTACAACCACGCTGCCAGTTGCATACAGCAGTCCGTTGAAGAACGATGTCACTAATTTTCCCTGTTCAATTACGGTAGCATAATTTTCAAACATCCATGTTTCCGGAAGGGAAAGCGTCATCTGGTTTGCTTCCGCGGAAGTCTTAAAGGAGTTGACAAATAAGACGACAAGCGGAATAAGTACGATCAGGCTGATCACGACCGACAGAATATTCGCGGCCGCATGCCATATTTTTCTTCCTACTACGTTCATTAATTTTCCACCTCCGAACTTTCCATGGACTTAATGATAAAGTACAGCAGCGCCAGTACGATAAAGAACAGCACGCTGGACAGTGTGGTGCCCATCGCAAGATCGCCTTTTGAAAATTCCTTGTAAACCGCTGTGTTGATCACGCCTGTCGCATTCCCCGGGCCTCCGTTTGTCAGAGAATATACCATATCAAAGACGCGCAGGCCGTAGGTTACGTTCAGCACGGTTGCGTTGACCAGCACCGGTTTTAACAGCGGAATTGTAATATAACACAATTCCTGGAAAAATGACGCGCCGTCCATATGCGCCGCTTCATAATATTCCGGCGCGATGGATAACAGTCCGGCAATCACAACGACCATAATATACCCCATACCTTTCCAGGTATCTACCGTCATCACGGTCGGGAATACGATATCCAGGTCTGTCAGCCAGTTTTGGGCCAGCGCGTCCAGACCGATTCCGCGCAGGAAATGATTTAAAAATCCTGTGGTCGGATGCAGCATGCTTTTAAATACCAGGCCGACAACAAGGTAAGACATTACCTGCGGGGAAAAGATAATCATTCGCTGAAAATTCTTGCATTTGATAAATTTCCTTGTCAGAAGCAGCGCCAACGCAAGGCCGACAACGGTTTTTGCGATTGTCGTAACGACTGTAAATAAGATGGTATTTCCTATGTAAAGCAGATATTCCGAATTGCCTTCAAAGATCCGCTTGTAATTCGCAAGTCCTACGAACCTGATCTCGTCCGTAAAGTTGTTCCAATCCGTAAAGGAATATCCGATTCCAAGTACGCCTGGCAGGAAGCAGAGCAGAAAATATAAAGCCGCTGCGCCGCTGGCAAAATACCAGGGATATAATTTTTTCCGATCCATACCAATCTCCTTTTGAAAAGCAAAGCCTGTGCAGCCGCGGTACTCCGGCTACTGCCATGCCGGGTCCCTCTGCAGCTGCGCCTGCTCGTTGCGGCGTTTGATAATCGTATCCGCCACATCCTGCGGTGTCATAGCTCCGGTATACATGGCTTCCAGATCTTTTCCGACGTCCATCCACTGGCTGTCGATATAGTTTACAAATACCTGCACGACATTTGCTTTATTTAACGAATCCAAAAACTTCTGATCTTCTTCGGAATACTTGGAATTGATTTCCGGCCAGCAAAGCGCGGACAATTCCGGCTGTCCGTCGAGTCGTTTCTGGAGGTTTTCCGGTTTGGTCAAAAAGTCAAAGAACTGTTTTGCTTCTTCTACATATTTGCTCTTGCTGTTGATAAAGTATGCGTTGCTGGCCGGATTTACGCCGATGCTCTGGTTATCGCCCCAAGGCATCACAAACGCCCCCAGCTTTTCAGATGCTTGAAAATCCGGATAATCCGCTTCGATCTCTCCGCGGAAGCCAAGTTCTGCAATCGTCATGCCATACTCGCCAGACGCCATTGCCTGTTTCGCGTTTTCCCATGTATTGCTCAGATAATCGCCGCCAAAATAACCGGCTTTGGCGCATTCGTCCAGCTGTTCGAGAATCGTCAAAAGATGCGGGATGTCTTCCAGCTTGGTCTCGTTTGCGTTCAGCTTATCATAGACATCCGGATCGTCGCCCAGCCACAATCCGCCTGTTTCAAACAGCGGAAGCACCTGATGCCAGCCGTTTGTCGTCGCTTCATAGACCGGAGTCTTGCCCGCGTCCAGTATTTTTTGGCAGACGTCCTTAAATTCTGCGTAATTTGTCGGCACAGATAAGTTTAGTTCTTCAAAAATATCTTTATTGTACAGATAGAAGTACATTTTCGCGCCCGGGAAAGTAACCCCGTATACTTTGCCGTCTACGGATACCGCGTCGCGCGCGCTTTCTTCCATGCGGCCGACCCAGTCCGCATCCGTCAGTTCGACGGCGTACTGGTCCATATGAATGCTGGATGCAAGCCCGATCGGCGTATCCACACAGATAATGTCCGGCGCTTCCCCGGAGTCCATCTTTACTTTGATCAGGTCGCGCCACTGTGCATCCGGTGAAATCTGGAAGTCTACTTTTATGCCTGTCTCTGCTTCAAATTCCTTTGCCAGCGACTGCACGATGCCCGATGTCGGCAGTCCGCTCTGATGGCTTCCGAAGGTCAGTGTAATATTTTTGCCGCTGCCGGAGGAGTCTCCTGAAGAGCCTTTGGCGTCTCCGCCGTCATCTGTGCCGGAACCGCAGCCGGCCAGCATTCCGGCCGTCATCACTGCTGCCAAAGATACCCCGATTATTTTTTTCCAGATCGCTTTTTTCATAATTTTACCCTTTCTTATTTCTCTGATTTTTCTCTGATTTCTGCAAACGGTCTGCGTTCTTTTACCGGTAAATCGCATTTGTTAACATGCACTTATCCTACCATACGGATAATTTATGCACAATAGACAAAACCGAACTGACAGTTGCATTATTTTGAACAATCTTGTATAATAAACTGGCAAAGGAGAACCAAATATATGACTAAAATCACCAAACATTATTCGCAAACGCTTTATCTTTTTACAGTATATGGATTTTTTGTGCTTGTATTGCTGGGAATTTTTTTCATATTTACGTACTTTGAATATAAAAAGAACGTGCTGTACGACGCCAAACGCGGCCTGGAAAATATGTGCGCCTCGATCAGCGACTCCCTGGATACACAGCTGGATCACCTGTCCGCCATTTCCCTGAATATCGTATATTCCAATCTGATCAAAAGCAATTTTCAAGATTTTACGGATACTTACCAGAAAGCGGAAAACCCTGCGCAGGACGATCCGTCCGGCTCAATGAATCACATCCTGGATTCCCGTAAAAACGCAGAAACGATCCACAACGTCGTAACCGCCATGATCGGCGCATACCAGACCGCTTCAGAAATCCGGCTGTACACGATGGACGGCTACTATGTGGAATCCGGCTACTGGCTGTCTACTTCCCGCACGGACCTTCGTTCCCTGTCCTGGTACCAGGACGTCATGGCATTAAACGGCTATAAGTACTTTAGCATCCCCCATACGCGCCGCGACCTTCCGGCTGCCGGGAAGAACTTAAACGCCCATAAATTCCTGTCGCTGATCCGGCTGTTTTTAAATAAAGACCGTTCTCCGGATGGTATTGTGGAAGTCGTGCAGGACTGCGGCAAGATATTCAGTCTCGCTTCTCAGATGGAGGACAGCAATTTGGGTATTCAAGTAACGGTCTATAACGACAGAAAAGAAGTCGTCTATCCTTATCTGAACCCGCTCTCTGCCGAACCATACGCATCTATCATTGAAGCAAACGGCATTGGCGACGGCATGACACAGTTCGCCGTAAACCAGGCTCAGAAACCTGTGCTGGTGTCACGCCGGACACTTACCAACTATGACTGGGAGATCGTACTTGTGCAGACCGAAGCTTCCATTTACAAACCATTGGAAACATACCAGCAATTATTTATCCGCATTACCGTCCTGTCCATTATGCTGACGCTGCTGATCTGCTTTTATATTTCCAAGCGCTTTACCATCCCGCTGCAGAAGCTGACGCGGGCAACGGAGAAAATCACGATCGACCGGGTACTGGACGAGAAAAAAGTCAATCTTACGTCCGCGGACAGCAACATCAAGGAACTATCCATCCTCTGCGAGTCCGTACGCACAATGTATGACAAGCTGCGCTCAACCTCCCGGGAAATCCTGCTGCTGCGCAATGAAGAGACACGCGCCAAGCTGCAGGCTACGCAGTCGCTGATCAATCCGCACTTTTTATACAACAGCCTGACCAATATCAGCGTTATGGCAGAAGAACAGATGAATGACGATATCGTCCGCATGTGCCAGGCGCTTTGTATTTATTTCCGCTACATTTCCTCCTCCGGGGAGATGATGGTTACGCTGGAAAAGGAGCTGCGCCATACACAATCTTATCTGACCTGTATGCAGATGCGCTATACCGAAGAGCTGGAATACACACTGTCCATTCCGCCGGACGCAAAAGAAATCCTGATCCCGAAGCTGATCGCACAGCCGCTGGTGGAGAACGCCTTTAAATACGCGTTCGTCAAATGCCCGCCCTGGAATCTCTCGATCACTGCCTGGGTAAAAGACGGATTTTGGTACCTATGCATTAAAGACAACGCTGGAACAATGACGGATGAAAAGAAAGAAGAAATCTTATCCCTTTATGAACATCTGGACTTGGATGAAGAATTAAAATCCATGAAAATCGGAGGCATGGGACTGAAAAACGTCTATTTAAGACTGAAACTGCTGTATGGTGACGACGCCGTTTTTCAGATTGAAAACGAGCCTGGCAGAAAAACATCCGTGATCTTAGGCGGCAGTATCTGCATAAAAAAGGGAATGAATTTAATTTGATTTAATCTGATTTGATCTGGTCTGATCCAGTCTGGTCTGAACATAAATATGATAAACGGAGGTAAGGAACATGGATGCATTCAAGTACAATTACATTATCGCTGAGGATGAAAGCCTGATCCGCAAAAACCTGATCAAAAAAATCAATACCTTGAACCTGCCGCTGCACCAGGCTGGAGAAGCTTCCAATGGCGAAGAAGCTATTTCCCTGATCGAACAGTTCTGTCCGCACCTGGTCATTACAGATATCCGCATGCCCCTGTGCGACGGGCTGGAAGTGGCAAAATATTTGTATCACAACCACCCGGGCAAGAAAATCATTATTTTAAGCGGCTATGATGATTTCCGTTACGCTCAGCAGGCCATCCAGTACTCCGTGGAAGATTATCTGCTCAAACCCGTCACCCAGGACATACTGCGCGAATCGCTCCAAAAGTTCCTGATCAAGATGGAAAACGAATCCGAGCAGCTGACCGGATACCATACACAATACAGCGCCCTAAGCCCGCAGGCGCTCAGCGGACTGGTCACAAACTATCTGCAGGAACATTATCAAAAAGATATTTCTTTTCAGGAAGTTAGTGAAAAGTTCGGATTTACACCAGAATACTTAAGCCGGATTTTTAAAAAATACACCGGGGAAACGCCGTCCAAATATCTGACAAAGCTGCGCATCAATAAAGCAAAACTGCTGTTATTAAACGAACCGGATCTGGAGATTCAAAAAGTCGGAGAACTGGCCGGCTACAAAGACGGATTTTATTTCAGCAGGGTATTTAAGAGCTTTACGGGCATGAAGCCGAGCGAATTCCGCAGCCAAAGACACCTGTGATTATTGCAGCTGCAGCATACACAGCATTCTTGACGATGCCATAAAATACATGTTATAATTATGGTCGTTCAGTATTAGTAAGACCCAGCAAACAATCAGGAGGAAAATATGGAGCCTAAGGATACGAAATACCCATACGCTGAAAAGCAGGCGCAGCTAAAACGCGCCAACCGGTTTGCACAGATCGGTTATACCGTGTTTTACACCATTGCGCTGGCCACACTTTGGATCGCCTGCGCAATGGGAAAACATTCAATGCTGATCAGTCTGATCATTACGGCTGTCATCATCAGCAGCACAATTCTTACATTTGTTACATACATGAAAAACAATACCGGAACTCTGACACGTTATGTGGCACTCATCGGGTTATTGGTTGTGGCATTTCTAACCGGAACCACTTTTGACAACTACTATATTCGATTCATGGCTTGTATTCCACTCGTCGCCTGTGTGCTGTTTTTTGATCTGAAATTTACTGTTATAGCGGGAAGCGCTATGACGATACTCAACTTTGTGACAAATTTTATCAATATCAACATCCAGCATCTGTACACAAGCGACCAGATTCGTGAACAGATCTGCGCCTCACTGGCGGTCGGACTTTTAATGCTGATCATCTGCCTGACGACCAGGGTCGCGCATATTTACAACCATGACACCCGCCACAGTCTGATGAATGAGCAGGAAAAGCAAAAAGAAATCATGGATCATGTATTAAAAGTAGCCGAACAGGTACGCCAGGGAACCCAGGGCGCTATGGCTATCGTAGACGAGCTGAATACTTCCGCAGGCATCGTCAATCATTCCGTAAGCGATATTTCAGAAAGCACACAGAGTACCGCCGTAAGTATCCAGACACAAACCGAAATGACACAGAGTATTCAGGAATCCATTCACCAGACCCTGCGATATTCTGAAAATATGGTGCAGATCGCCAGACATTCCGAACAGTTAAATACCGAAAGCCAGCAGATGATGAACACGCTAAAAAGACAATCAGAAGTGATCAGCGAAACGAACGCAGGCGTCGTATCTTCTATGCAAGAACTGCAGCAGCGCACAGAAGCAGTCAAGACCATCGCAGATACCATCTTCGATATTTCCAGCCAGACAAACCTGCTGGCCTTAAACGCTTCGATTGAAAGCGCAAGAGCCGGAGAAGCCGGACGGGGATTCGCAGTCGTCGCGGATGAAATCAGACAGCTTGCAGAAAAAACAAGAGCAGAAACCGAAACAATCGCAGGAATTTTAAAAGAATTATCCGACAATGCACAGAGCGCGGCAACAGCCGTACACCAGTCCATTGAAGCCGCAAATGCACAGGAAGGCATGATCGGTCAGGTATCCCGCAGTTTTGACCAGATCAATGAAAATTCCGGAAAACTAATTTCCAGCATTGGGGATATTGACGGAATGCTGAACCAGCTGTCAGAATCCAACAACCGGATCGTAGACGACATCTCCCATCTTTCCGCAACTTCACAGGAAGTAACGGCAGCTTCCGTACAGGCATCTGAACTAAGCATGCAGAATCTGCAAAACGCGGAAACAACCAAAGATATGCTGATGCAGGTCATGGATGTATCCCATGAGCTGGATCAATATACATAAATATACAGATGTATCCTATGGGCTGAATCATCTATGTACAGAAAAATATTCATGCCGATCATTCAGATACCCTATGAGCTGAAAGAATTACATAAAAAGAAATAATTCTTTCAGCTGCAGAACGAAACAGAGCCAGGATCATTCTATTTCAGAAATATCCTGGCTCTGTTTGACGATCCTATGCTGCCTTAATCTGTTCGATCGATCCAAAATCTATTCCATCGATCCAAATCTATTCGATCTATGCATACGATTCAACCGTCCGTTACAGCATCTGCGCCCGCAATTCTTCATTGCTCTGCCGGCAAAGATAACACGGAGCCACATCAAATGCTGTCTTGCATCCGCTCATACCTTCCAGATTCATCCGATAAGCCGCTCTCGCATAAGCCACAAGCACGCAGGAAGTAAATTCCGGATTTGAATCCAGTTTCAGGCTGTATTCTATCACATGCCCATGCTCCCCATTCCATCCGGTTTTTCCATTACGAATCACAAAACCTCCATGCGGAATACCACTATGATTCTGATTCAGTTCTTCCTGTGAAATAAAATGCACCGTCGTATCATAATCAGCAAAATAATTCGGCATTTCCTTGATCTCTTTTTCAATACGGCCTGTATCCGCACCCTCTTTTGCTACAACAAAACATTCCCGCGTATGCTTTTCCCGTGCAGATAATTCCAAAGCCTGCCCATTACGAACCGCCTCCAAAGAAGACGGAACCGGAATCGTATACTGTCTGGCATCCGCAACGCCATCAATCCTGCGAATCGCATCAGAGTGTCCCTGGCTGACACCCTTTCCCCAAAACGTTTCATCCTTGCCATCCGGTAAAATCGCATTCGCATAGACACGGTTTAAAGAAAACATCCCCGGGTCCCAGCCAATAGAGATCATACCAATTTTACCAGATTCTTTCGCCGCCTTATCTACATTTGCAAAATGCTCTGGGATCTTCGCATGCGTATCAAAGCTGTCCACTACATTAAAATCCCTGACATACTCCGGCGTCTGCACCGGCAGATCCGTAGCGCTGCCGCCGCAGATGATCAGGACATCAATTTCATTTTTATGGTCTAAGATTTCCTGAATAGAATAAACAGGCGTATTCTGTGTCAGGATCTGCACACTGTCCGGATCTCTGCGCGTAAACACAGCCGCCAATTCCATATCTTCATTTTGCTTAACGGCACATTCAACACCACGGCCAAGATTGCCATAACCTAAAATACCAATTCTTATCATAAGGCGCGTTCCTTTCTTTTCTCAATACTATTCAATGACTACAGTTTTATCGGTTATTATTTTAGCGGAATGAAAAGAGATGGTCAATATTTTTTTAAGGAATCTTCGCATTGAGGGGCATTTACTGCGCCGACCGTATGAAAATGTAGTGGCTGCAGGTATCCAGCCCATCGCGAAGCGATTCTGAATGACTGGATACGCAGCAGTTCCATGGGATATCAGAACTGTTACTCTATAACGATTTATATATGGCTATCAAAAAAGTACCGTTGATTAAACAGACTATCAGAAGGCTGTATTCTGTTTCCTTTCTAATTGTCATGAAGCAAATATTGTGTACGAAGATCGTTAGGAGGTATTGATATGACGGAAAGAACTATTTTGAGTGAGAAATCAGAAGACAATAAAGCTGCTGAATGGGGGATCAGACAGGGAGAATTGATTCAAAAAAGCGAAGATATAACGCGGAGGTTAGCAGAAAAATATATACCCATTATAACGAAACACCGCCGAAACGCCAAAAAGTACCGAAGAATGCCTGTCTAACCGAATTTTTTCGGTACTTTCCCTGTAAAATTTACGTTTCGCCTGATACGTTTCGCTGATCTCTCCATTCCATCCATATAATCCTCCTAAACCGGATCATACTTCTGCCGGAAATACCCCATCAATCCCTCCAGCGCCCGCCGCAGCACCACACTCTCTTCCTCACTGACATGCTCCAGAATAAACGCAATCATATCCTGATGAAATTTTTCATGATGACGGAAAGCAAGAACTCCCCGCTGTGTAAGCACGATATGAACCACCCGTTTATCCTGGCTGCTGCGCTGACGCTGCACGTATCCTTTTTTCTCCAGCGCATCTACCGCCCTCGTCAGCGTCCCTGTCGTCACGGACATCAGCTTTGCAATCGCAGACATATTTCTCGGTTTCTCCATCCCGATCGCTTCGATAATATGCATATCATTATAAGTAAGATCCCGGAATTCGTCTGTAATCAGCTTGCGTTCCTCTATCTCCATAATGTATTTAAAAAACTGCACCAAAAGCCTGTTCAGCGTCTGCTCCGTATCCATCCAAATTTCTCCCTAGCTGTCATTCCTACCAGGTCAGCGCCGCAGCGCCCCAGGTCAGTCCAGCGCCAAATCCTGCCAGTACAATCCGGTCCCCTCTTTGCAGCCTGCCTTCTTTATTCACCTGGTCTAATAAAACCGGCACGCTTGCAGCGGAAATATTCCCGCATTCTTCCAAACATACCGGAAACTTTTCCATCGGCTGCTTTAATCGTTTTGCGACCGCTTCGATAATCCGCTGGTTCGCCTGATGCAGCAAAAACAAGGATATCTCCTGCGGCTGCCACTGCGCCTGCTCTAGTACCTGTCCGATACATTTCGGCACGGTACGCACAGCAAATTTATACACTTCCTGCCCGTTCATCTGCACATAAGGATATCCCTCCTGTATGCCTGTTTCCGGTGTTTTCGTGTGAAACGGATGTTCCACCGGCCTGCCTCCGCAGGAGAGCGCCTCTCCTTTTGCTCCGTCTGAACCTTGTACGCCCGCAAAAATTCCTGTTTCCTCCGCTGTAATAACCGCGGCCCCCGCGCCGTCGCCGAACAGGACGCAGGTCGAACGGTCTGTCCAATCCATCAGCTTGGACAGCGTCTCCGCGCCGATAATCAGGATCTTGCGGTAAAAACCACTCTGAATATAAGCCTGCGCGGTATTTAAGGCAAATACAAAGCCGGAACAGGCTGCGCACAGGTCATAGGCTGCCGCGTTAACGGCGCCCAGTTCCCTCTGCACTTCGCAGGATAACGGCGGCAGGACGTGATCCGGGGACAGAGTCGCGGCAATGATCAGCTCCAGTTCTTCGGGCTGCATCCCTGCTTCCTCCAGCGCCTGCCTGGCTGCTGCTACGGACATACTCGTTGTCGTTTCCTCTACTGCGATATGCCTTGCCCCGATTCCGGTACGGCTGCGAATCCATGCGTCCGATGTGTCCATCATTGTGCCCAGGTCATCGTTTGTGACACGCAGGCGCGGCAGGCAGCTTCCTGTTCCCGCTATTTTTACTCTCATTGTCGTTCTCCTCCCGGCATCCTTTCAAATATGCGATATCTCTCATAACGCTCCTTAAAATCTGCGGAACCGCTCATAGCGCTCCCTGGCAAAGTCTTCCCCGCTTTTTTCCGCCTGGGAAGACAGCCAGGCTTTCAGCTGCTGTTTCATATAGGTGGAAATCGTGTCCACAGTGATCTCATCCGCGCCGCCGTATTCCGGAATTACCTGTTCTACAACGTTCAGTTCATACAGATCCTGCGCCGTAATCTTCATCACTTCTGCTGCTTCCTGCGCACGATTGCTGTCTTTCCATAAAATCGACGCAAAACCTTCCGGCGAAAGCACGGAATAGGTAGCGTGTTCCATCATCCACACCTGATTGCCGACTGCTAAGGCAAGCGCGCCGCCGCTGCCTCCTTCGCCGATCATCATACAGATCACAGGCACTTTCAGCGCTGACATTTCGTAAAGATTTCTTGCGATCGCTTCTCCCTGTCCCAGTTCTTCCGCTTCCATTCCGCAGAATGCTCCGGACGTATTGACAAACGTAACAACCGGACGGTGGAATTTTTCCGCCTGTTTCATCAGACGCAGCGCTTTGCGGTATCCTTCAGGCGAAGCCATACCAAAATTCCGCTGCTGGCATTCTTCCATCGACGTCCCTTTCTGAATACCGATCACCGTTACCGGCTGCCCGTCCAGCAGCGCGATTCCGCCTACGACCGCAGGGTCGTCACGGAACTGCCGGTCTCCGTGAAATTCGATAAATCCATCAAAAATCCGGCTGATATAATCCATGGCAGACGGTCTTGTTACCTGGCGCGCCGCCTTTACTTTTTCCCAGACCGTCTTTTCCTCCGCCTGCTGCATCCGCTCACGGCAGCGTTCATCCGGGATGACTTCAATCGCTCCGGTCTTTGTAAATGCATGAAAACTCTGATTGCTGTGGTGGTATTTTAAAATACGTGCCAGCGTCTGTTTTAAGTCCTTGCGTTCGACAACCGCGTCCACAAATCCATGCTCCAGCTGAAACTCGGCCCGCTGAAACCCTTCCGGCAGCTTTTCCCCGATCGTCTGCTCAATCACGCGCGGCCCTGCAAATCCGATCAGCGCTTTTGGCTCTGCCAGGATCAGATCGCCGAGCATCGCAAAACTTGCCGTTACGCCGCCAGTCGTAGGGTCCGTCAGTACCGGAACGTACAAAAGCCCGGTTTCGCTGTGTTTTTTCAAAGCCGCGGACGTCTTTGCCATCTGCATCAGCGAAATAATGCCTTCCTGCATCCGCGCGCCCCCCGAACAGCAGAACAGGATCACCGGAAGCCGCATTGTAGTAGCCTTTTCCACGGCGCAAGCGATTTTCTCACCGACTACATGCCCCATGCTGCCCATCAGAAACCGCGCGTCGCAGACACCGATCACCACAGGTTCGCCTTCGATTCTGGCATAACCGATGGTCACGCCCTCTTTGAGTTTTGTCTTTTCCTGAATCTGTGCAAGCTTTTCTTCATAGCCCGGAAACTGCAGCGGATTCGTTTCTTCCACATCCTCAAACCACGGCTCAAAAGTACCTGCATCTGCTACCATACGAATCCTGTTTTTGGTACGAATCCGGAAATAGTACCCACATTCCTTACATACATATTTATTAGCCACTGTCTCCGCTTTTGAGATCTTGGCGCCGCATTTCTTGCATTCAAATACGTCATGTTCCGGCTTTTCTTCTTTTTTGTCGAAAGTTTTCACATCCGCCTGCTTCTGTCGCGTCTCCTCCCGGACAGCGTCTGTATCCGGGTCCATCTGCGGCATCGTCCGTTTTTTAAAAAAATAGTGTTTTTTCTCTTTCTGTTCTTGATTTTTCACTTTATTTTTATTGATCCACATGACTGCCCGCCTCGCTTCCTATCGCAAACATAATTTCAGCAGACGCCGCCAGTTTGCCGTCTACGTATGCCGTCCCCTGACCGATCCCGATCGGGCCTTTGACTTTGACAATCTCGACTTTCAGATCCAGCACATTTCCAGGCGTTACTTTCTGTTTGAATTTAGCAGAGTTAATGCCTGCAAAGTAAGCGGTCTTTCCCTTCATCTGCGGCTGTGACAGCATCGCCACCGCGCCCGCCTGCGCCATCGCTTCTACGATCAGTACGCCAGGCATTACAGGTTCGCCCGGAAAATGTCCTGCAAAATACGGTTCGTTATAGCTGACGCATTTGCGCGCGTATACTCGTTTTCCCGGCTCCATTTCCTCAATCGTATCCAGCAGCATAAATGGCTGTCTGTGCGGGATGATTTCCATAATCTGTGATGCATTCAATAAAGACATCTGATTCCTCCAATCATGATCTTAGGTTATGCTTCATACTTGGAAACGGCAAGCGTCGCATTATGTCCGCCGAACCCGAGGGAATTGCTCAATGCGTGGCGTACCTCCTCTTGATACGGCTCTTTGCAGTAATCCAGATCCAGCTCTTCATCCGGCGTTGTATAACCAGCCGTCGCATGGATATAGCCTTCTTCGATTTCTTTGACGCAGGTTACAAATTCCACTGCCCCTGCTGCTCCGAGCAAATGGCCGATCATGGATTTGGTTGAATTGATGCGCAGATTTTTTGCATGACTGCCAAATGCCAGTTTGATCGCCCTCGTCTCAAACAAGTCATTGTGATGCGTCGCTGTTCCGTGCGCATTAATATAAGTCACATCTTCCGGTTTCAGCCCCGCGTCCGCCATTGCGTTGGTCATTGCCCGCGCTGCTCCCGCGCCGTCCTCAGCAGGCGACGTAATGTGATACGCATCCGAAGTGCATCCATATCCGGTCACTTCCGCGTAAATCCGGGCGCCGCGTTTTTTCGCATGTTCCAGCTCTTCCAAAACAACGACCGCCGCGCCTTCCCCCATCACAAATCCGCTGCGTTCCTTATCAAACGGCAGCGAACAGCGCTGCGGGTCCTCTTTGGCGGACAACGCGGTCAATGCTGTAAATCCTGCAATGCCAACCGGCGTAACGCTTGCTTCACATCCGCCGGTGACCATCACATCCGCATCCCCATACTGGATCGTGCGGAACGCTTCCCCGATGCTGTTCGTCCCGCTCGCGCATGCTGTTACGACGTTGATGCTTTTGCCTTTGAGGCCAAAAGCGATGGATACATTTCCGGAAGCCATATTGGATATCATCATCGGTACGAGCAGGGGATTCACCCTGGACGGGCCTTTGTCCATCAGCTTTTTATATTCGCGTTCGATTGCCTGAAGGCTTCCGATACCGGAACTGATGGCACAGCCTGCACGGTATGCATCCTCCTGTCCCAGATTAAGCTTAGCGTCTTCGATCGCTTCTTTGGATGCCGCCATCGCATACTGGCTGAACAGCTCCATACGCTTTGCCGATTTAAAATCCATATAATTTTTGCCTTCAAATCCCTTGACTTCCGCTGCCAGATGGCATTTATACTCTGACGCGTCAAAATGGGTGATCGGCGCAAAGCCCAGCTTTTTCTGTTTCACAGCATCCCAAAATTCACCGACGCTTAACCCGATCGGCGTAATCGCACCCATACCTGTTACCACTACTCTGCGTTTCATTGACCCCTCCTGCTTCCTGTTTTTACACACTGAATACCCAACCTATTGTTTTCTGTTTCTGCTATTCCTGTCCTGACTTTTAACTATGCTGCAGCCGCCTTACATCGCCATACCGCCGTCCACGCATAATACCTGTCCGGTCATATAAGCAGACTGTTCTGAAGCCAGAAACAGCACGACATCCGCAATTTCCTGCGGCGACGCCGCACGTCCCAGCGGAATCTGCGACAGCATCTGCGCTTTGACCCGCTCGGACAGCGCCTGCGTCATATCTGTCTCTACATAGCCAGGCGCAACCGCATTGACGCAGATCCCGCGCGACGCCAATTCGCGCGCCGCACTTTTGGTCAGGCCGATCACTCCGGCCTTTGACGCGCTGTAATTGGCCTGTCCCGCATTGCCCAAAACCCCGGATACGGACGTGATATTAATAATCCGGCCGCTGCGCTGCTTTAACAAATACCGGGATGCATGGCGGATCGTATGAAATGTCCCTTTCAGATTAATATCCAATACCTGATCATAGTCTTCTTCCGACATTTTCATCAGCAGCCCGTCTTTAGTTATTCCCGCGTTATTGACCAGGATATCCAGCCTGCCGCTTTTTTTGATCACCTGTGCGATCATCTCGCCGCACGCCTGAAAATCAGCCACATTGCACTGCACCGCTTCGGCCCTGCCGCCGTTTTGCACAATCTGCGCCGCTGCCTGCCCGGCTGCTTCTTTAGAACCATGATAGTTCAGATACACATACGCCCCCTGTGCGGCGAGCGTTTCGGCAATCGCTCTGCCGATCCCTCTGCCGGCTCCGGTTACAAGTGCGATTTTATCGGTTAACATATTTTTCCAAATCCTCCGGTTTCTCAATATGGAACACCTTGACCTCGCGGTTGATCTTTTTCATAAATCCGGACAGCGTATGCCCCGGACCGATTTCTACAAATTCATCCGCACCTTCCGCAATCAGGCGCTCCACGCTCTGCTGCCAGCGCACGGAAGAAGATACCTGCTGAACAAGCAGATCTTTGATCTGTGCTTCATCTGTGACAAAATCCGCTGTTACATTTGTTACATACGGAACCTCAATACTGCTGAATTGTACGCATTCCAATTCTTTTGCCAGCTTTGCGCCTGCATCCTCCAGCATTTTGGAATGGAACGGCCCGCTGACCTTTAACGGCATGATCCGCTTCGCACCTGCTGTCTTGCAGGCTTCTCCGGCTTTTTCAACAGCCGCCTGCTCTCCGGTAATTACAATCTGCCCCGGGCAATTATAATTGGCCACCGACACAATGCCTTCCGTCTGCTCGCAAGCCTTTTCTACCGCATCCGCAGGAAGGCCCAGCACAGCGGCCATCGCGCCGCCGGTCGGAACTGCTTCCTGCATATAAATCCCTCGCTTTCTGATCACACGGAACGCATCCGCCAGGTCGAGCGCTTTGGATGCGATCAGCGCGCCGTATTCTCCCAGGCTCAGTCCCGCCGTATAATCCGGCCGCAGATCGTGCTGCTCCATCACCAGTTCAATCGCAGCCTCCACGGTCAGCATCGCGATCTGCGTATATTCCGTAATATTCAGCTTGTCGTTTTCTTCAAAACAAAGCTTCGCAAGATCCAGCCCCGTGACACTGGAAGCCAGCTCAAAAACTGTCCTGCAGATCTCATACTGGTCAAAAAAATCTTTTCCCATCCCTATGTACTGCGCTCCCTGTCCCGGGAACATATAGACTGTCTTTCCCATGATCAGCCGTCCTTTCTTCAACTACACAATTCTGATGCCCATACCAGTCACAGGCACCATGCCAAATCAGTCGCTTTCCGCATTTACTGCTTATCCTCCGTCTGTGTTCCAGCCAGCAGAGCGATATTGGAAAATAACTTTTCAGCGCCATTTATCATTTCTTCCATAATTTCTTCACACGTATTTTCCTGACGAACCAGTCCTGCGATCTGACCCGCCATCAGGCTGCCGCCTTTCACATCGCCGTCCATCACGGCTTTGCGCAGAGAACCAAGCGTCAGTGTCTCAAGCTCTTCCAAAGAAGCGCCCGCCTGTTCCATTTTCAGATAATCACGGCTCATCTGATTCCGCAGCACCCGGATCGGATGTCCGGTCGAGCGCCCGGTCACTTCCGAATCTATATCTTTTGCTTTGATAATACGCTCTTTATAATTCGCATGTACGATCGATTCCTTAGCCGTTACAAAACGGGTGCCCATCTGCACTGCCTGCGCGCCAAGCATAAACGCTGCCGCAAGCCCTCTGGCATCCGCAATTCCGCCTGCCGCAATTACCGGAATCTGCACCGCATCCACGACCTGCGGCACCAGGGCCATTGTAGACTGTTCCCCAATATGTCCACCGGATTCCATACCTTCCGCCACAACCGCGTCCGCGCCCGCGCGCTCCATCATCCTTGCCATCGCCACGCTGGCCACGACCGGGATCACTTTGACGCCGGCTTCTTTCCACATCGGGAGAAACTTGGCCGGGTTTCCGGCGCCTGTCGTTACGACAGGTACCCCTTCTTCGACGACCACTTGCGCCACTTCCGGCGCATTCGGATTCATCAGCATCACATTAACGCCAAATGGTTTGTCTGTCAGCTTTTTAGCTTCCTGGATCTGGGTGCGCACCACCTGTGCCGGCGCACTGGCCGCACCGATAATCCCCAGTCCTCCGGCATTGGATACGGCCGCTGCCAGATGATATTCCGCGACCCATGCCATGCCGCCCTGGATAATCGGATGCTGAATCCCTAACAGTTCTGTAATTTTGGTTTTCATTTTCGTTCCGCCTTATTCTGCCACATCATGCGCTTTTAAATAACTGATCACATCTCCGACAGTATTCACGCTTTCCAAATCTTCAGACGGGATTTCCACGCCAAATTCCTCTTCCAGCGCCATCACCAGCTCAAAAATATCCAAAGAATCTGCGCCGAGATCATCTTTGAAAGAAGTTGCTTCGGTAATCTCCGCTTCGGTATTTAACTGTTCTTTTACGATTTCTGCGATTTTTTCTAACATTTGTCTGTTTCTCCTTATTTGTTGGTTTTGATTGTACTTTTATAGTTTACCTTGATAATTGACAGATTTCCTGTCGAAATTATTTGACTGCCAAATTGTTTGAAAGTCAAATAATTTGATTCTCAAAGTATAATAGTACGGGTGGAAGGATTTGTCAAGATGGCAGTGGAAATTATATAATTTGAAATTCACAATTTGGGACACTATTCCCCTGAATCTGCAGGCATACTTTCTTCCGTTCCAAATCATCCCGTTTTTTCAGGGATTCCTGACCAATGATCCGTAGGATATTATAGACGATCACAGTCAGTTCCAGCGCCAGCTTGTTGCTTTCAAATTTCCCGGAAGGCAGTCGTTCAACATCCATATCTGTCTTGATCTCGCTGTGATACTGCTCGCTTTCTCCATGGGCAATGAAACCCAGCTTGCCAGAATCGGACACCGGCTGGCGAGACTCTATCAGATCATGCAGGAGAACCGCCATCTTGTGGACGAGGAACGACAGGAGTTACAGGCCCTTGTATCGGATATTTCCCATCAGGTGAAAACGCCGATAAGCAACCTGAAAATGGCGGCGGACACCCTGCTGGACAATGCGGTGAAGTACACCCCGACGGGCAGGAAAATCGCTGTGTCGGTGGTGCTGTGGGAAATGTATGTGGAGATCAAAGTGACCGACACCGGCAAGGGTATTTCCGAAAGCAATCAGGCCGCCATTTTCCGGCGCTTCTATCGTGAGGAAAAAGTACACGAACAACAGGGCGTGGGCATTGGCCTGTATCTGACCCGCGAGATCGTAACGCGGCAGGGCGGCTATATCAAAGTGGTTTCGGAGCCGTGCAGGGGTTCGGAATTTTCCATTATGCTGCCGGAGGTTCTCACAACGGCCACAAACTCGCCGTCCTCAACAGAGAAGCTCATGTATATAAATCGTTTCAAAACGCTTTCCCTTGTTTACAATATTCATTCTCCTTTTTAAGTCATATCCTTATTTATAATTTGTTTTCTCGAAATCAGCCACGAAATCGCATAAAGTAATACGCCTACAATAGTCACAAGACCACAAGCGAGCAACTTGTTATCAATTAGCAGCGCGGCTCCTACAAATACGAAAGCGGAAAGAGGGTACGCAATGATTAAAGCCAACATACTTTTTTCTTCACTCAGCAGGAATGTGAGTGGTATTGTCATGCTTCCAGAAAACAATGCCATAGCAACGCTGATACCAACAAACAGCATCATAGATTGATAGTCAATTTGACCTTTTATAATGGATGCCACAACGCCCAGAATGACACCTAAAAGCAAACCGATCCCACTAAGTAGTAAATACAAGATATATTTACAGTCTAAAACAGCCGTTCTGGATACAGGTAAAACAATCGAAACTTTTTTCCAACCAGAGTTTCTGTCCATATTTATCGTCGTTACAGAGATCATTCCGAGCATAACAGTTGCGATTACAGTTAAAACCCATGTGGAAGTTAAAAAAGACATTCCTATTCCAACCACTGCAAAAACTACGAGTATGATATATAGCACAGACTTGATTAAATAATAATCTTTACGTAATAAGCCTTTCATTTTATTTCCCCCCTCCTTCTCCTTTTACATAGAGAAGCATAATTTCGTCAATCGAAGCTGAATCAATCAGTGCTTTGGGATATTTTTTCTTCATGGCAACACGGTCAGCAACCAACACCTGCCATTCATAATCCATCTTGCGATATACGATGATGTCCAATTTATCCAATGCCTCGAACTGTGCGGCTCCACACTTAATGATACCATACTGCTCTATCAGCTCATCCTTCGGCATTGAGAATACTACTTGCCCTTCGTGAATAAAAACAATGTAGTCAGCAATTTTTTCAAGGTCAGTAGTGATGTGCGAAGAAATCAAAATAGAATGAGTTTCGTCCTGTGCAAAGTCCAATAAGATGTCTAATATATCATCTCGTATGACGGGATCAAGTCCACTGGTGGCTTCATCCAAAATCAGTAGTTTAGAATTATGGGACAAGGCAACTGCGATTGCCAATTTCATTTTCATTCCTTTTGAAAATTGCTTAATCGGTTTATCAGCAGGTAAAAAAAATTTTTTCAAAAGGTTCAGGAATGTGTGTTCTTCCCATGAATGATAAATGTCTTTCATAACCCGGTTGAGTTTTCGGGTAGAAAAGATTTCAGGATAGTTATTGCCGTCAAATACGACACCAATCTGTTCCTTGATTTCGTTATCTAGCTGTTCTTTACCTAAAACGCAAATGCTGCCAGCCTCTTTCTGAATAAGTTCCAACACTGCATTGATAGTTGTACTTTTTCCGGCTCCATTTTCACCAATCAGTCCTACAATAGAACCACATGGAACAGAAAATGAAACTCCATTCAACATAAAATCTTTATATGTCTTAGTCAGACCTGTAATAATTAAAGCATCATTCATTCTCCATCATCCTCCTGATACATAAGTGTTAGCAAATCGGTCAACTTGTTGAGAGATATTCCGCTTGCGCGGGCAATTTCGATTGCTTCTGCAAATTTTTCCTCTATCTTCTTTTGCTGTTCTTCAAGATAGAAGTCTTGGTTTTGTGCCGACACATAGCAGCCTTTTCCAGCAGTTGTTTCAATAAAACCATCTTCCTGCAAAGTTGCATAAGCCTTTTGTACTGTAAGAATACTGATGTGCAACGATTTTGCCAATGAACGCACAGATGGAATTGCTTCACCAGCTTTCAGTTCTCCACTCATAATAGCCGCTTTGATCTGTGAAGAAATTTGCTCATACAGTGGTCGGCTTGCTTTATTGCTTACAACTATTTCCAAATTCTCACCGCCATTTCTGTGTTATACTGTATTGCTAT
>VSNY01000050.1 GCA_009774535.1 Lachnospiraceae bacterium | reverse complement strand
CTGTATCTGTAAATGCTTTGTTGATTTATCTGGCGGTGGATGTTATACTATTATTATAGTAAACGTAGTCATGAAGTGGATCGATGAGGGATTCGGTAAAGGGAGGTTGATTTTATGAAGATGGATAAGAGTGTTCATCGAAAAAAAGTTTTATTGGCAGTTTTGGTTTTGGCAGTTTTGGGAGTGGCATTTTCGGTTGGCCTGATACCGGGGAGATCGGGACTGCGGTTGGGTTTTGTGGAAACTTCTTTTGGAAGGAATTGGAAGGTGTCGTATCTTTCTTACTCTGGTATCCGGGAAAAGAAAATTATTTCTAACCATATGGAGCATTTGAATATGCAGGTTACGACGGATCAGGGGGAAATTGCAGTGGAAGTGAAGGATCGGGATGGAAATGTTCTTTTTTCGGAAGAACATATGAAGTCTATGGAAAGAGAGATTGCGGTAAAAGGGACGGCGAAGATCCGGGTAGTTACGAAAGGGCATAAAGGAGGCTTTCAGTTTCGCTGGTAAACAGAATCTTTTCAGGAGGGATTTTATTCAAAAT
Source organism: Lachnospiraceae bacterium (assembly GCA_009774535.1). Taxonomy (GTDB): domain Bacteria; phylum Bacillota; class Clostridia; order Lachnospirales; family Lachnospiraceae; genus Eubacterium_J. Next base: position 24,318 of record VSNY01000050.1, on the reverse strand, counting down.
GCAAATAGAAACGATGCTTGCGCTGCAAAGTGGTTTAAGGAAAGATGATTACGGAAGGAATCAGCTTGGGCAGATCGATTTGGTTCGTTTGATACTGGAAATGAATCAGGACGTCAATCGTTATGGGTTGTGTAAACTTGAAGATTATGAGAGCAGGACAGTGTTATATCCATTGCTTGACAGAGGGCTGAGACTTGTAAGAGGGGGAGTGGAGCCGCAGGTGATGGAATCTGTGCTGCTGCATATGGCTTTTGCCAATGATCTGGATTTGCTGGAAAGTCTGCTTGTACTGGAGGGTGTCTGCTCGATTCAGATGTTACGGCCTGCGGATTTGACAAAAGAATTGTTATTGTCTTTTTTTACATTTGAAGTGCAGGAGGAATGCAGAAACAGCCTGCGGCAGATGCAGATCGATTCCTGTGAAGCATTAAGGAAAGAGGAAATTGAAAAACTGCTGAAAAATCAGGGCTAAACGCAAAATCTCCCGGTATCTGGCACATTTTTTGGAAAGCCGCATACATTGGTATAAGAACAATGCAATGAGGTATGATAAAGATGGACGATTTTCTTGGAAGGAATAACGGGCAGATGCAGTGCCGGGGGATGCTTCATATCGTGGAAGCCGGGGATACGCTTTATAAGATTGCAAGGAAGTATGGGGTGCCTCTGTCAAGGGTGATCTATGCAAATCCATATGTAAATGTGTACAATCTTCAGGTCGGGGATGAAATCTGTGTGCCAGTTATGATGCCAAGGATGCCTGCACAGAATCCGGCTGCCGCAAGGACAGACCAGACGCGGATGATGCCGGGCAGTCCGATGGGCGGGGCGGCGCCGGGAATGCCAAACAGCCAGATGGGTCAGCCGGAGACGCCGGGCAGTTCGATGGGGAATGGGGCGATGCCAGGTGTTCCGATGGGGAATGGGGCGATGCCAGGTGTTCCGATGGGGAATGGGGCGATGCCAGGTGTTCCGATGGGGAATGGGGCGATGCCAGGTGTTCCGATGGGGAATGGAACAATGCCAGGCAGCCCGATGGGCAACGGAGCGGTGCCAGGCGGTCTGATGGGCAGCGGAGTGATGCCGGTGGCGCCGGACGGCCGGATGGAAGATGGGACGTTTTCAGAAATGCCAGACAGGCAGATGGAAGGCATGCGGTCTGCAGTGACGGATCAAGAGAGGGCGGACGGGGCGTTTTTAGAAATGCCAGGCAGGCAGATGGAACGCGCGATGCCGGATGAACAGACGGGACGCGTGATGCCGGATGGCCGGATGGAAGGGGCTGTGACGCATGATTCTACGGGGAACCTGTCGGACAGCAGCCCTATGGAGGCACAGAGAAATGAATCCCAGGAAAAGACGCAAGAAAACTGGTCTGAAAGACGGATGGTTTTGCCGGGAGTTGAGGACACGGATGACCGGAATCATTTTGCGGAAATGCAGGAGTCAGAAAAACTGCAGCAATCGGAGGAAGTGCAGCATGCATTTGAACATGCATCTGCTTCTGCGTGCAGTGTAAAAGCAGAATCTATGCCCTGGGAAAATACGGTAGTAACCGAAAGTATGATGGAAGACTATTTAAGTGTTTCCAGGTGACCGTTTTATGGGCCGGATATGAATTTTTTATAAATTTTCGTGTAAGGTGTCCGTGACTGATTGACAAAATATGCCTGGATTTATATAATTCATAACAGAAAGAAAAATAATACCGCATAAAAGCGGCTATCATGGAGGTCCAAATGAAGTTTATGAATAAACTTGAGCGTAAGTTTTCCAAATACGCGGTTTCTAATCTGACCATGTACCTGATTTTCGGGTATGTGGCAGGGTATGTGATCAGCAGGCTGGCGCCGGAGATGCTGAACTTTCTGATTCTGGACCCGAACCAGGTGCTGCACGGGCAGGTATGGCGTCTGGTGACCTGGGTGCTGATTCCGCCGTCTACGCAGAGTGTTTTATTCTATGCGATTATGATGCTTTTTTATTATCAGCTTGGAATGAATCTGGAGCGTACCTGGGGCGTGTTCCGGTATAATGTCTATATATTCGGAGGCATTCTTTATACGGTGATTGGCGCGGTTGTTACATGGCTGATTATGTCGGCAATGTATGGCGATGCAGAGATTATGGGCATATTGGTAGGTTCGCAGGTCAGTACTTATTATATCTGTATGTCGATTTTTCTGGCATTTGCGGTTTGTTACCCGAATATGCAGGTCATGCTGTATTTTATTATTCCGATTAAGATGAAATGGATGGCCTATGTATATGCTTTGCTGATGGTGCTGGATCTGGTGCAGAGTACATGGCCGCGTAGAATTGTAATGGTGATGTCGCTGCTGAATTTTGGGATTTTCTTTTTATCTACCAGAGATCTGTACCGCTATTCCCCAAAGGAAGTACACCGCCGGAAAGTCTACCGCCAGGCTGTTCAGCGGCCCCAGAGGGCAGGCATTACCAAACATAAGTGCGCGGTCTGCGGCAGGACGGAGTTAGATGACCCGTCGCTGGAATTCCGGTTCTGTTCAAAGTGTGCCGGAAATTATGAATACTGCCAGGAACATTTGTTTACACATCAGCATGTGCAGCAGTAGATGTTTTCTTTTGCTCTTATTGGCTGGACGCAAATCAGACAAAGGCGTCCGGCCATTCAGAATTCTTTCATAGTATTCTTTTTTATATAGAAGGCTCCAATAGAAAACTTGAACTAAAAAGCTTGAACAAAAAATTCCATAAAAGGCTTCCATAAAAGGCTTCAGTAGATAAGATTTTACTCTTGCTATTTAAAGGTGCATTGTGTAAAATATCAATACATACCAATCGAGTAAAATTCAAAGAAAAAATATATATGACAGATAAAGGAGAAGGTCCATAGAATGTACAATGAAATTGATTTAGATCAAATAGATATCAATATAGAACCGCCGATAAAGGAACCAGACAGACAATACTATTTCATTGCAAAATGCCGCCGGCTGGTACAGCAGTTTGAGAAAAATAACGGGCGTCGCCCAAGCTTTTTTACACAGACCTTCGGTTGTCAGATGAATGCCAGGGATTCGGAAAAGCTGGCGGGGATTTTAGAATCGGTCGGGTTTACGGAAGCTGAGAGCGAAGAGGCAGATTTTGTCATTTACAATACATGTACCGTTCGTGAAAATGCAAACAACCGGGTCTATGGCAGGCTTGGCTATCTGCATAATTTGAAAAAGAAACGTCCCGGCATGCGCATTGCTCTGTGCGGCTGTATGATGCAGGAGCCTGCGGTAGTGGAAAAATTAAAAAAGAGCTATCGGTTTGTCAATCTGATTTTCGGCACCCACAACCTGTATAAATTTGCCGAGCTGCTGACACGGTGTTATGAAACGGATCAAATGGTCGTGGATGTGTGGGATCAGGCAGACCAGATCGTGGAAGACCTTCCGGTGGAGCGGAAATTTCCGTTTAAATCCGGTGTTAATATTATGTTTGGATGTAATAATTTCTGCAGCTATTGTATCGTGCCGTATGTCCGCGGCAGAGAGAAGAGCCGTGAACCAAAGGAGATCTTGCGGGAAGTGGAACGTCTGGCTGCAGACGGAGTCGTAGAAATTATGCTGCTTGGGCAGAATGTCAATTCTTACGGCAAAACATTTGACCCGCCTGTCACGTTTGCCCAGCTGCTGCAGGAAGTGGAAAAGATCAAAGGGCTGCGGCGGATTCGTTTTATGACGTCGCATCCGAAAGATTTATCTGAAGATTTGATCGCGGTTATGGCGCAGTCGGACAAGATCTGCCGTCATCTGCATCTGCCGCTGCAGTCGGGCAGTTCCCGCGTGCTGCAAAAGATGAACCGCCATTATCGCAAAGAGGATTATCTGCAGCTGGTAAAAAAAGTACGGGCGGCAATGCCGGATCTTGCGCTTACGACAGACCTGATTGTCGGGTTTCCGGGAGAGACGGAGGAAGATTTTCTGGAGACCATGGACGTTGTAAAAAAAGTCGGGTTTGATTCTGCGTTTACGTTTATCTATTCTAAGCGTTCCGGGACGCCAGCGGCTCAGATGGAAGACCAGGTGCCGGAAGCGATTGTCAAAGACCGTTTTGACCGTTTGTTAAAAGAAGTGCAGCAGATTTCGGCGCAAAAAGCGCAGCAGCGGACCGGATCGGTGCAGGATGTGCTGGTCGAAAGTATCAACGACCATGACGCGTCGCTGGTAACGGGCAAGCTGGACAATAATATGGTAGTACATTTCAAAGGGAACGCAGAACTAATCGGAAAGATTGTGAAAGTGTCGCTGGATACATGCCAGGGATTTTACTATTATGGAAGCCGGGCAGACGAAAAGGCAGCAACGGTTCAGAATGCGGCTGCTTTTTCAGACAGTCAGTCACGCGTATAGGATAAACAGATGGAACAAAAAGACAGAAAACGGTTTGGAAAAACGGATCTGCTGGTGATTGGCCTGCTGCTGGTGATCGGTCTGTCCGGGTTTCTTGCTGTCCGGCTGCTGGTAAATCAGGACGGGGCAGTGGTGCGGATTTCCATAGACGGGGATGTTTACGGGACTTACCATTTGTCGCAGGAACAAACGATTCCGATCGTCAGCGATGGTGCGGTGACCAATACGGTGCAGATTTCCCAAAAGGAAGCAAAGATGGCAGAGGCAGACTGCCCGGATCAGCTCTGCGTTCATCAAAGGGCGATTGCCAGGCAGGGCGAGACAATTGTCTGCCTGCCGAACCGGATCGTTGTAGAGATCGCGGGGGAACAGGCGTCGGATCTGGATGCCGTGTCGCAGTAAGGGGGAAGACAGAATGAAAAAGACCGCTTATTTAGGGCTGTTCCTTGCACTTGCGCTGATCTGCAGCTATGTGGAATCGCTGTTCCCGTTTTCTTTTGGGATTCCGGGCATTAAGCTGGGACTTACGAATATTGTTGTGATTTTAATGCTGTACCGTATGGGCGCAAGCAGCGCGCTGACAGTTTCCATACTGCGCATTTTTTTGTCCGGCCTGTTGTTCGGGAATCTGTTCAGCATTTTGTACAGTCTGGCCGGAGGGCTGCTTAGCTTTGTATGTATGCTCGCTTTCAAAAAATCCGGAAAATGCAGGATTATTTCTGTCAGCGCAGCAGGCGGGGCGACGCATAATCTTGGACAGATCTTAATGGCGGCGGCCGTTGTAGAAAACAGGAACCTGCTCTATTATTATCCGGTTATGCTTTTATCCGGTGTGGTAACCGGAGTTCTGATCGGGATCGCGGCACAGGAAATTTTGCTGCGCCTGCCAGAGCAACAGTTCTGATAGCAGTATGTATTTTAGAAGGGGGATTTTATGATATCGTATATAAAAGGAAATCTGGCTGATATCAGTGCCGACAGCATTGTTATTGATGTGGCGGGCATTGGCTGGCAGGTGTTTGTACCCGAACAGGTACTGGACCGTCTGCCTGCGCTTGGCAGGCCCGTACATATACATACCTGGCTGCAGGTGCGTGAGGATGCCATGACGCTGTTTGGGTTTCTAACGAAAGACGATCTGCGGATTTTCAAGCTGCTGATCGGTGTGAACGGCGTCGGCCCGAAAAACGCGCTTGCGATCCTGTCGGTTCTGACTACGGATGATCTGCGGTTTGCCATTCTTGGCGACGATCCGAAAGCAATCGCAAAAACGCCGGGCATCGGAACAAAAACGGCGCAGCGGCTGATTTTAGAGCTAAAAGATAAAATTAGTCTGGAAGATGCGTTTGAACAATTTGAGCAGAAGCTGCCGCAAGATCAAAAAGCCCAGGCAGACGCGGCCGGGGATGTGTCCGGTGTGCGCGCAGAAGCGGTCATGGCGCTGACGGCGCTGGGCTATTCTTCCTCTGAGGCGTTAAAGACGCTAAGCGGCATTTCCATTACGGAAGATATGGAAGTAGAGACGGTGTTAAAGCTGGCTTTGAAACAAATGGCGATGATTTAGAAAGGACAGGCTCTCAATGGAAAAACGAGTCATTTCCACACAGATCCAGGAAGAGGATCTTGTTGTAGAAAAAAGCCTCCGTCCCCAGACCTTGGACGAATATATCGGGCAGGAAAAAGCAAAGAAAAATTTAAAAGTATACATAGAAGCGGCAAAACAGCGGAAAGAAGCGCTGGATCACGTGCTGTTTTTCGGGCCTCCGGGGCTTGGTAAGACAACACTGTCCGGGATTATCGCGAATGAAATGGGAACGCATATGAAGATTACGTCCGGTCCGGCGATCGGCAAGCCTGGGGAAATGGCGGCGATTTTAAGCGGCCTGCAGGAAGGAGACGTCCTGTTTGTAGATGAGATCCATCGTCTGAACCGCCAGGTAGAAGAAGTCTTATACCCGGCAATGGAAGATTATGCGATCGATATTATGATCGGCAAGGGCGCAACGGCGCGTTCCATCCGCCTGGATCTCCCACACTTTACGCTTGTAGGCGCAACGACAAGGGCCGGGCTGCTGTCAGCGCCGTTGCGCGACCGTTTTGGTGTGATTCATCATCTGGAATTTTATACAGTGGAAGAGCTGCAGACCATTATTCTGCATTCCGCGGTAAAGCTGGAAGTAGGCATTGACCAGGAGGGCGCTTTTGAGCTTGCGCGCCGTTCCCGCGGGACGCCGCGTCTGGCGAACCGTCTGCTCAAGCGGGTGCGTGATTTTGCGCAGGTCAAATACAATGGTGAGATTACACAGGAAGTAGCGGCATTTTCCCTGGATTTGCTGGAAGTGGATAAAATGGGTCTGGATCAAAATGACCGTAGTATCCTGCTTACCATGATCCGCAAATTTGCCGGAGGCCCGGTAGGACTGGATACGCTTGCGGCGGCGATCGGGGAAGACCCGGGGACGATTGAGGATGTCTACGAGCCGTTTCTCGTGCAGAACGGCCTGATCAACCGGACGCCAAAAGGACGCGTAGCTACACAGTTTGCTTACCAGCACTTTGGAATTGTAAAATAATAGTTGTTTTTCCAAGGTGAAGTCTGTATAATAATAGGCGGAGGATAAAGCGATGGCGGCGAAAAAAAGTACAGATGTAATGATCGCTGGAAAAGTCTATACACTGAGCGGATATGAAGAAGAAGGATATCTCCAGCACGTTGCGTCTTATATTAATACAAAGATTTCAGAAATCACAGAACGGGATGAGTACCGCAGGATACCAAACGATATGAAATCGATCCTGATCCAGCTGAATATTGCGGATGACTATTTTAAGGCAAAAAAGCAGTATGAGACAGCGGAGGAAAATTATAAAAAGGCAGAAAAAGACCTGTTTGAGTTAAAACACGAACTGGTGGACACGCAGATGAAAGTGGAAGAGCTGCTCGAAAAACTAAGCAAAGAGCGCATGGAACGCACGCAAAAGTCCGACCGGGAAAACAGGCTGGAAGAAAACTACCGCAAACTGGAAGAAAAATGCCAGGTGCTTTCCGGCAATGCCAAAGTAGCAGAAGAGCGCAACCGACAGTTTGAAGAGATGCTGCGGCTGACCCAGCAGGAGAAACGTGAAGTCGAAGCAGTCAATAAGGAATTGCGCCTGAATAAAGAAAAACTGGAAGCAACTCTTGCGGACGCTTTACTGGGGGCAGCGTCCCAGACGCCAAAGAAGAGTACCAAAAAGCCCGCAGCCGCAGCAGAGGAACCAGATGACTTTCCCAGTGACGCCGGGCCGTCCATAAAGGATGAGATTCCCGGAAAAGATACAAAAAAAGCTGATACGGCAGCAGATGCGGCCGCATCCCTGGCAGATCAAAAGAAACCCAAAACAGATCCGTCTGAACAAAAGAACCAGCCGCAAACAGCAGTTTCCAGCTTAGATCCGGAAGAAGAGCTGACGCCTGTAGAACTGACCAAAGAAGAGATCAGCGAACTGCGCAATGCCGTACATGAAACCATGGCGGAGCTATTGGAAGAAGCAAAACAGGAAGAGGCCGTCAGCCAGCAGGAGCAGAAAAAATCATTCCAAAACCAACCATCAAAACGGGAAGTAAAGCCTGCACAAACGGAACAACAGAACATCCCAGCAGGAAATCAGCAGCAGGAAAACAATCAGGCGCCAGGGCAGAAAGAAGCAGCAGCGCGATCAGAACCACCTGCGCAAGAGGACAAGTCCAAGGATGCAAGCCTGTCTGCAGAAACAGGCCAGAACGGCGAAGCAGCAGCGCAGCACAGCAAAGATGCCGCTGAAAGCACAGCCTTACAGGAGAACAAAAATATACCAGATCAAGCAGAGACTTCGGAACAGGCAGATGCAGCCGGAAAAATAAAGTCTTTGCAGCGGGAACATACGCCTGCAGAAGCAGAAAATCTGCAACAGGAAGACTTATCTAAAAAAGCAGCTTCTTTAGGGCAGGAAGACTTATCTAAAAAAGCAGCTTCTTTGAAACAGGAAGATCAAACGAAAGAAACAGAATCTTTAAAACAGGAAGATCAAGCAAAAGAAGCAACTTCTATAAGTCAGGAAGACTTAGCTAAAGCAGCAGAATCTTTGAAGCAGACAGATTTGACCGGAGCAGCAGAACCTTTGAAACAGACAGACTCATCCAGCGAAGCAAAACTGCTGAATCAGACGTCAGATACACCAAACGAAGCAGAACTGCTGAATCAGACGTCAGATACACCAAACGAAGCAGAACTGTTAAATCAGACGTCAGATACATCCAAAGATTCAGAAGTTATGAAACGACAAGAGACATCAGACAGAACGGGAAATTCTGATCCGGAAGATTCGTCTGACGAAGAGGCCGATTCTGATCCGGAAGATCCGTCTGACGAAGGGGCCGATTCTGATCCGGAAGATCCGTCTGCCCAAAAGGAATCTTTGGTAAAAGAACATCCAGACACACCTGCAAAAGAAACATTTGCAGAGGACGAAGAAGCGCTTGCAGAAGAATTTCCAGCGGACGATATTTTTATGGATGAGGATTTTCCGGAAGAAGATCCTGCACAGGGACTTTATGTCACATCCAAGCATTCGATTCCTCTGACGCCGGGACTTTCAGAAGAAGAGTTAAAAGAACTGCTCGGGCCGATCAAAGAACCAAAGCCAGTGAGGGCAGAACTTTCCAAAGAAGAACTGGAAGAACTGCTGGCACCCGCGGCCAGATATGAACTGACAGACGAAGGGCTTTTGGCGGACGAAGATGAAGACGAAGAATTTATATCTTCCGTACTGTCCGAAGTATCTGAAGACGACGATCCGGAGATTCAGGATCTTGCAAGACAGATCGCAGAACTGGAACGGCAGGAGCAGGCGGAAAAAGAGAAAAACAAATTGAAGAAAAAGCAGAAGCAGAAACGCTGAGAAGGAAAATGCTAAAAGGTCAGTCCGCAGAATCGTCCGCTTTCCCATTCCCCGGCCCGTCAATATAACAGGAGAAAACCATGACACATCAAAAAAGTCCCGAATTGCTAGCGCCAGCCGGCTCCTTTCAAGCATGCAAAGCCGCTGTCTGCGCCGGAGCAGACGCCGTCTATGCCGGAGGCAGCCAGTTTGGCGCCAGAGCATATGCAGAAAATTTTACACAAGATCAGCTCCTCGAAGCAATCGACTTTGTACACCTGCATGGAAAAAAGCTGTACCTTACAGTCAACACACTGCTCAAACAAAAAGAAATGCAAATGCTGCCGGATTATCTGCGTCCCTATTACCTGCAGGGGCTGGATGCAGTCATTGTGCAGGATTTTGGCGTTATGCAGCTGGTGCGCGAACACTTTCCGGATCTTGCCATTCATATTAGTACTCAGATGTCCGCAGCCAGCGCCTGTGGATTTTCCTATTTGCAGAAACAGGGCGCGGCGCGTGTTGTAGCAGCAAGGGAACTTTCACTGGAAGAAATCCGTGAAATCCGCAGCTGTACAGAGATCGAAATCGAATGCTTTGTGCATGGGGCGCTTTGTTACTGCTATTCCGGACAGTGCCTGTTCAGCAGTATGCTCGGTGGCAGAAGCGGCAACCGCGGAAGGTGCGCGCAGCCCTGCCGCCTGCCTTATACGGCACTGGATGAAGCACATCACAGGCTTAACAGACAAAAGTCAGAATGCTATCCGCTAAGTCCAAAAGATCTGTGTACCATCGAACAGATTCCGGAACTGATCGAAGCGGGAATTACTTCTTTTAAAATTGAAGGCAGGATGAAATCTGCTGCATATACAGCAGGCGTAACAGCTGTTTACCGCCGCTATATCGATCAATATTTGGAGACCGGATGCGCAGATGTGCGGAAACAGGATCTGGAGCGGCTGCTGCAGACAGGAAACCGCAGCGGATTTACACAAGGGTATTATAAGCAGCGCAATGGACGAAAGATGCTTGCGATGACCTGCCCCAGTCATGAAAAAGGTCAGACAGAAGAAGATCGTTTCATGGAAGAAAAAAAGATTCCGGTTCAGGCGGCGGCTTGTTTGAAGGTTGGCGAACTGGCCGGCCTGACGGTATCGTGTCAGGAATCGTCCGTGACGGTGCGCCAGGAACTGGTACAGGCGGCAAAAAATCAGCCAATGGACGCAGCGCAGATTATGGCGCAGCTGTCCAAAACCGGAAATACGCCGTTTGTTATGGAAACCGTGGATGTGCAGCTGCAGGAAGCAGTTTTTTTGCCAAAACAGGCGCTGAACCAGCTGCGGCGCGCGGCTTTGGAACAGCTTTTGGACGATATTCTGCGCAGATACAAGCGAACAACGCCTGCAAGCAGTCTTTCGGATCAAAAAGAAATGCGGCCTGGATGTGTTCAGATGCAGAAACACGAAATGCGGCCTGAATGTGTTCAGATGCAGAAACACCAAATGCAGCCTGGATTTTTTACAGCTCTCATCGAAGCGGAAATACAGCTGGGGGCCGTATTGGAACAGGATTTTATCGGGCGGATTTATCTGGACAGTTCCATGTATAACCATGGCAGTTTTACCACACAATTAAAAGAACATGTAAGATATATACATGATGTGGGAAAACAGGCGTATCTGGCGCTGCCTGCGGTATTCCGTGCCAAAACGGTGCAGTTTTATCAAGAGCATTGGAAGAGCATTTGTGAAAGCGGGATTGACGGATATCTGGTGCGGACGCAGGACGAACTTGGATTTTTGGATCAGATGCGTTGTACACAGGATTGCTGCGTGATGGATCATGGTCTGTATACGTATTCCAATCATACAAAGATCTGTTATGCAAAGGCCGGATGGCGTTATGATACGGTTCCGCTGGAATTAAATAAAAAAGAGCTGCGCGAACGGCATCATGCGGATAGCGAGCTGATTATATATGGGCATATGCCGCTGATGACCAGCGCGCAGTGCATACAAAAGACGTTTGGGCGCTGCGGCAAAGAAGCCAGATCCGGCATTTGTTATTTAAAAGACCGTTATGCCAAGGAGTTTCCGGTACGGAATGTCTGCAGCGAATGCTACAATATGATATACAATCCGCAGCCGTTGTCTTTGATTCAGCTGGCAGAGGAAATTCGTCAGCTGCAGCCGGCATCTTACCGTCTTTGGTTTACGATCGAGCAGGAAGAAACGGTCCGGCTGGTACTAAAGAATACAAAACAGGCATTTTTGGATCACCAGAAGCCGGATCTGCCGGCTGTGACAGCTGCTTACACGAACGGACATTACAAGCGCGGCGCGCTGTAGGGAAACTGTCTGAAATCATAGGAGATTACATGGAACACCTGATTGTTGAACTGTCAAAATATCTGATGATTTTGTTATTTGCATGGTATACATTTACCTGCTTTCATGTGCTGAGTGGAAATAAATCAGATCGATGGCAGAAACGCATATTAAAAAAACAGACAAAATTAATTTTTCTGATTCATTTAAACGCATTTGCAGTGATTTTTGCAGTGCAAAGGACAGAAAATGTGTTAATTACCTATGTGATGCAGGCAGCGCTGCTGTGCTGCATCCTGGTGATTTATAAATATATTTACAAGCGTGCGTGCGGCCTGATTGTCAATAATATGTGCATGCTTCTGGCTATTGGATTTGTTATTTTATACCGTCTGCATCCGGAAAAAGCAGTGCGTCAGTATGAAATCGCTGTTGCGGCGGTGGTGATTACCATGGTGGTTCCGTTTTTTATCCACAAGCTGCATTTTCTGGACCGTCTGACCTGGCTGTATGCTGTGGCCGGACTTGCGCTGCTTGCGGCGGTTGCAGTACTTGGCTCGGTCAGTTACGGTGCGAAGCTGTCGTTTACGATAGCAGGCATAGCCATTCAGCCGTCAGAATTTGTCAAGATCCTGTTTGTATTTTTTGCTGCGTCCACGCTGTCAAAATCCACGGAATTTACGCATGTCGTGACAGCGACGGCTGTTGCTGCCGTGCATGTGCTGGTGTTGGTGGTGTCTAAAGATCTTGGCGCAGCGTTGATCTTTTTTATCACATATTTGATTATGCTGTATGTAGCGACAAGGAGTCCGTTTTATCTGGTGAGCGGGCTTTTGTGCGGCAGCGCCGCTTCGGCGGCTGCTTATCGGTTATTTAGTCATGTGCGTGTGCGCGTGACTGCCTGGAGAGATCCGCTTTCGGTTATTGATAAGGAAGGTTATCAAATCTGCCAGTCACTGTTCGCAATCGGAACTGGCGGCTGGTTCGGAATGGGGCTGTACCAGGGAATGCCAAAAAAGATCCCGATTGTGGAAGAGGACTTTGTATTTGCGGCAATTTCCGAAGAAATGGGCGGTATTTTTGCGGTCTGTCTGATTATGGTATGCGCCAGCTGTTATCTGATGTTTTTAAATATCGCCATGCAGATCCATGATCAGTTTTATAAGCTGCTGGCGTTAGGGCTTGGGACGGTATACGGGTTTCAGGTGTTCTTAACGGTTGGCGGCGTGACGAAATTTATCCCGTCTACGGGCGTGACGCTGCCGTTTGTCAGCTATGGCGGAAGTTCGCTGCTTAGTACTTTTATTCTGTTTGCGATTATCCAGGGGATGTATATTTTGCGGGAAGATGATATTCATACAGGAAGAACGAATGACTATACCGCTGATTAGAACGGACGTACCAGGAATTTGTAAAGCCGGATTTTATATCAGAAATACCGTGTGAAAATACTGCCTGAAAATAGAAACCAAGCATCAGAATCAAAGAGTCAGAATAAAACGAGCGGGGCGTCGGACAGAAAGAAGAGGGAATGAATGAGAAAAAGTCTGGAAGAACGGGAAGAACAGAAACGGAAAAAGGATGTGGGCAGATATCTGAATGAGACGAAACAGCCAAAGAGCCGCGAAGGCAGCGCAAAACATGCAGGCGTTTCGGGACAGCGGAAAAAATCTGTACAGAAATTGCTTAAAAACGTCACAAAAAACGATGAGCAAAAGCAGCCGGACATGGTCAAAAATTCGGTCAGAAACCGCGAATTTGCCGTTGTCACGTATTTATTTCTTACGATCTTTTTAGGTATGATTGCTTACTTTGCCTATTTCCAGGCAAAAAAAAGCGAAGCCTTTATTAACAGCTCCTATAACGCCAGACAAGACGCCTTTGCCGACCGGGTCCGCCGGGGAGATATTCTCTCTGCACAGGGAGACATACTCGCGACTACTCAAACAGCCGCAGACGGTACAGAGACCAGAAGTTATCCTTACGGCAGAATGTTTGCGCACGTCGTCGGTTTTTCCACAAACGGCAAATCCGGGATCGAAGCGGCAGACAATTTTCAGTTATTGCGTTCACATGCGTTTTTCCTGGAAAAAATATGGAACGACATTCAGGATAAGAAAAATATCGGAGATACCATTATAACGACACTGGATATGGATGTGCAGAAAGCGGCTTATGACGCTCTCGGCAGCCAGCGCGGCGCTTTAATCGCCATGCAGCCTTCAACCGGAAAAATTATCGCAATGGTATCCAAGCCGGATTTTGACCCGAATACGATCGCGGCAGAGTGGGATAGTATTACGGCTGATAATACTAATTCCGTATTGCTGAACCGCGTGACACAGGGCTTATACCCGCCAGGCTCTACCTTTAAGATCTTTACGCTGTTAGAGTATATGAAAGAACACAAGAATTACAAAGATTATGCCTATCAGTGCAGCGGAAGCATGACGGAGGAAGGCAATGTGATCCACTGCTTTGGAAATTCCGTACATGGACAAGAAGACTTAGAGACTTCGTTTGCACATTCCTGCAATACCTCTTTTTCCAGTATTGGTCTTTCGCTGAATCTGAACAAATTCAGAAAAACAAATGAAAGCCTTCTTTTTAACAGTGAACTGCCCTGTGTCTTTCCTTATAAACAGAGCAGCTTTGTCTTACAGCCGGGGGATTCGTCATGGGAAATTATGCAGACTGCCATCGGACAGGGAAAAACGCTGGTAACTCCATATCACCTTGCGCTTGTCATGTCCGCAATTAATAATCAGGGAATATTGATGACCCCATATATCGTAGAAAAGATCACCAATTACAACGATACAGAAGTAACAAAACAAGTACCGCAGGAGTATGGGGAGCTGCTGACCAAAAAGAAAGCAGCCACGCTCAGAAAATATCTAAAAGAAGTGGTCACACAGGGAACAGGCAGTGCGTTAAGCGGACAGAGTTATCAGGCCGCCGGAAAAACCGGATCAGCGGAATATACTAGCGCAAGGGACAGTCACGCATGGTTTGTAGGATATGCATCCAAGGAAGGAACGCAAGACCTGGTCGTATCCGTAGTGCTGGAAGGAGCAGGAACGGGAGGAGCTAAGGCAGTGCCTGTTGCAAAGGCGGTGTTTGATGCGTATTTTTAATGTTGTTAACATATTTATAAACAGCGTGAAAGGAGTCATATGTGTATCAAATACACATGAAAATTATGATTCAGACGATCCATATAAGAAAAGAATACGGAAAAAAAACCGTTTTAAAAGATATCAATCTTCACATTTCAGAGGGTATGTTTGGACTTCTTGGCAAAAATGGAGCTGGGAAAACGACTTTAATGAAGATTATGACAACGCTTGTTCAACCTTCAAACGGTAATTGTTATATTGATGGCATATCTGTCAGCGAAAAGAAAAAAGTGCGAAAGATCATTGGATATATTCCACAGGAGTTTTTGTTCTTTCCTGATTTTACTTGTTATGAAATGTTGGATTACTTTATGCTGTTAGATAACAAGAAGGATAAACGCAAACGAAAAGCACAGATTCTGGAAGTGCTGGATAAGGTACATTTATCAGATCAGAAGTTTGTAAAAATAAAGAATTTATCTGGTGGGATGAAACGACGGGTTGGAGTTGCGCAGGCGTTGCTGACAGATCCGAAAGTCATCGTAGCAGATGAGCCTACTGTGGGTCTGGACCCGCAAGAGCGTATGCATTTGAGAAAACTCCTAAAGGAATTATCTAAAGAATGCGTGGTGGTGTTGTCTACGCATATTATCAGCGATATCGAAGACTGTTGTGATCAAATTGGGGTTCTGCAAAGAGGGAATCTGCTGTTTCAGGGGACGGCGGATCAGTTAAAAGAACAAACGCATACAGAAAATGGAACTTTGGAAGAAGCCTATCTATGTGTAACAGAAGAATAAGGATCGGTGGCAAAGTCGCGGTTTCGTAAAGTCCCAAACAGATAAAAAAGGTGAAAAGAAGAGAACTATGCAGTTATTTTGGTTTGAATGCAGGCTGATCTTGAGACATAAGCTATATATAATTTATATATTTTCATTTCTGCTGCTTTTTTGTATAACGGTGCATCCGTTTTCGTTAGGGAAAAATTTTGCGCCTATGGATGAACGTCATTTGCTTATACATATGCTGCTGGAAGATAGTGAAAAAGATGAAATTCAAAATGAACATCTTATAGAAAAGTTAGAAAAGCTAGTGGTGGCGCATGCATACGCATCTCATATGGAAGAACGGGAGGAGCTTCAAAAAAAGATTTCATTTATTGAGGAACACAGTAACCTGATACTATCCGGCGAACAGAAGACTTTTTTAGTGAATCAGGCGAATGAAGTTGTAAAGAACATTGGCAATGGAATATATAGTAAAGATGCATTGCTGCAGATGGATACAGCTATGTTTCAGAAGTTGGAAATTGAACTGTCTGATGCTGATTTATATCAGTTATTGGATGAAGTAAATGAAAGACTGGGAAGTTGGACACATTATGCAGCAAACGGTCTGGATGCGGGAGAAAGTTTTCGAAAGGCTTGCTTGGAAACGAGGATGTATCATGGAGATCTGCATCATGAATACCACAAAGATGGCAGCAGCAGACCGCTGTCTTTAGATGAGACGCTTGCAAAATATGAGAGAGAAGCGGTACAAAGCGGGTATACAGGTATGTTTGTGCCATATCTATTAGATAAACTGGGTTTGATTTTAAGTCTGACAACGGCATTTGTACTTGCAGTCTTTCAACTTTCCCATCAGGGATATAGTAAGGATGTTATTGCTATAAAGGCAGGAACAGCTGCCAAATATATGGGGACCAAAGGTGCAGGCATGGTATTTATGGCATTTGTTCCATGTCTGATCAGCCTGTTATTCTTGGATATCCGGTTATGCATACAGGGGATTACTTTTGGATATCAAGTTGATCCGTATGTTATGCTGGCTGGAGCAATTTTTATCCTGCTGCCGGAGCTATTGTTTCTGATTTCACTGGGTATGCTTTCTGTAGTTGTTTTAGATAGTGCAGTTGCGCCGTTTTTGTTGGAGACCATATTTTTTGGCATTTCAGTAGATGATTTTTATGGCAGTTATGGACTGAGCCGTATTGTGATCCGGTTTCCTTTCATAGCAAACAGCGATTTGCTTATGCTGTTTTGGGAAGAGATGATCTTTAACCGCTTGTTGATCAGTCTGTTTTCAGCAGGGATCTTTACAGTGCTTGTTTTGGCATATCACCTGCAAAAGTATGGAAAAGCGTTTTGGGGTCTTTACTGGCTGCAGAGCCGGAAAGAAAAACTATATTTATGGAAAAAGAACTGGAAGAGAGAACTGGAAATTAAAAGGATACAGAGAATGGAGGAAAACGATTTTAGCGGCAGATGCATTTTGTATTATTTCTTCCAGCTGGGATATTGGAAAGGGATCATATATTGTGCTGTTCTTAATATCGTTTCTGTTTGCGTGTTTTATGGAGATATGAGTAGTGAGCAAATCTGCATGCGGTTTTTGCCGCTGCATGCGATTCTTATATTTTCCAGTATCGGATTTGCGGAAGAGGAAGGAAATTGTAATGACTTGCTTGCGATCAAAAACCAGATCCATATCAGGCTGCTGCAGTTTTTGTTCTCAAGTATATTAACCATAATATCTGTATTTGGAAGCGGAATGATTTTCTTTTCCTGTGAAATGGGAACGATGGCAAATGTGTTGCTGTTTTCTATGATTCTTGGCAGTATAGATACGATGGTGAAACAGAGGTTTGGAGCGGCAGTAGGAACATTTACGGCGGTTGGAATCTATATATTTGCAGCAGTCAGTCTATGATAATACTTCCTGCAATGCTGTTCATCGTTTGTTTCATCTGATGATCAACCACAACCGGAAAAATAAAAAAAGAACCAGATTTTCTTGCATGTGAATCCAAAAAGGGGTATACTACTGAATAGCTATTTGTTTCAGGCGCTTTGCCTGTAACAGGAACCACATCAGGAGGTGTTGTAATGATAGAAGCAACGAGTTGTGGTGGTGTGGTAATATTCCGTGGTAAGATTCTGCTGCTTTATAAAAACTACAAGAACAAGTACGAGGGGTGGGTTCTTCCGAAAGGAACTGTCGAACAGGGTGAAGACTACAAAGAGACAGCGTCCCGTGAGGTTCTGGAGGAAACCGGTGTCAGTGCAGCGATCATAAAATATATCGGCCGCAGCCAGTACACCTTTACGGTACCGGAGGATACAGTGGAAAAGGAAGTTCACTGGTATCTGATGATGGCGGACAATTATTACAGCAAGCCACAATGGGAAGAATATTTTGTGGACTCCGGTTACTATAAGTTCCATGAAGCTTACCATCTGCTAAAGTTTTCCAATGAAAAGCAGATTCTGGAACAGGCGTACAGCGAATATCTCAGCCTGAAAAAGAGTAATCTGTGGGGTAGCAAGAAATATTTTTAAGGATTTTACGGGCAGAACAAAAGGACTGCAGCAACCGCAGTCCTTTTGTAACAGCCCGGGTATCCAAATATATCCATTTGGGATGCGAGGAGTCTGGATGATTTGGTATGAAAATTTATATATTGGGGAAAGTATCCCTAAGAAAGATGCAAAAATCAAACGTTTAAAATGGAAAATCAATCATAACGCCTGCCTTGCCAATGCTTACCTGATCGTTTTGTGCAGATACGGAACCAACCTGTTAGAGATCATTCCAGCCTGGGAACTCAGACAAAAGTCGTATCCGAAACGCAACCTGTACATTGTAGGACTGGCAAAAGGCTATGAGGACGCCTTAGAGACAGCAGCGAAAATCGTGACAGATGTATATAAAAAAACCGGCGGGTTTCAGATCAAGCGTTTTATCCTGCAGCAGAAGGCAGGTGAGGACTTATGATCCGCGCAATCGGGCTGTTTTTCCTGCTCCTGTTTCAAATCCTGGGCTGGACCGCGCTTATTCTGCTGACCGTTATTCTGCTGACTTTTCTGCTTGTCCTGTTTGTTCCGATCCGTTACCGGGTGCAGGTACACAACGAACGGTGTAAGGACTCTTTGAAACATCACCCGGCAGAAAATTTGCAGGTGCATGTGCAGGTACATTGGCTGCTGCATCTGCTGCGGATCTCTGCCAGCTGCGGACCGCAGGGATTCAAAAGCCAGATCCGGGCAGCCGGCATCGATATACTAAAAGCGATGGCATGGTTCAGACAGAAAAAAGAACAAAGACATAACCGCAGGCAGATGAAAAAAAGCATGCAAGATCTGGCAAAAGACAGAATGCAGGCGGACACAAGCATGCCGAATCCGTCAGAAGGTCAGGTACAGACCGCTGAAATCATGCGAACATCGGAGGAAAGTCAGGCACAAGACGAGGAAACAGCACAAGTATCAGAGGAAAGTCAGGCGCAAGCTGGCGGAACGACGCAGGCATCACCGGAAGTCCAAATACAAGCCGACGCAGCAGCAAAGGATCTCGCGCAAGAGTCGGTACCGGATTCCGAGGATACGGGTCAGCTGACAGAAGAACAGATGCAGCAGGAACAGGTTCCAAAAACCAATCCGGAACTTCCGGTCATAAATGAGGAATCCACAAAAAAAGGCCAATCAAATTCCAAACGCAAAAAACGCAGGCAGAAGAAAAAGAAACCTTTCTCTAATCAAAAACAAAAAAAAGCCAAAAAGTTATCAGGAACAAAGAATCGCCAAAAAGCGTATGACCAGGCAGGATCGTCTGAATCAGAACCAGGATTTTTCAAAAGGCTTCGCAGCCAGATCGCCCGCGTCCGTAAGGAGATCAAAGATGAAACCAACCGGTATGCCGTTGGCCGTGTCTGGGCAGAGCTGTTAAAGATGATCCGCAGCTACAGACCAAGGAAACTGCGTGCAGATCTTTCCTTTTCCCTGGCAGATCCGGCGCTTACCGGCCAGGCCGTTGGCCTTGTCAGTCTGCTGCCCTGGATTTACCGCTATCCATGCAGGATTGTACCTGATTTTACATCGGAACAGCTGTATTTGGAAGGGGAGATCTTTGCGCAAGGAAAGATCAGAGTTTCCGTCTTTGCCCTGGCTACGCTGCGTTTGCTGCGTGATAAAAAATTCATGCAGGTCGTCCGAAGGCTGCTTGGGCGGGAACATTAGGAAAGTCAAGCATATGATACAAAAAACAGGAGGTAACAACATGTCAGATAACAGTTTCAGCACAACCGTCGCATCCTTATTTCAGGGAATGGACAGCTTTATCACAACCAAGACGGTAGTAGGGGACGCCGTTCACATCGGTGACACTATTATCCTTCCGCTGATCGACGTCGCTTTCGGCGTAGGCGCAGGCGCATTCAGCGGTGAAAACAAAAATAACGGCGGCGGCGGTATGGGCGGCAAGATCACACCAAGCGCCGTACTGGTTATCCAAAACGGCACGACAAAACTGGTGAACGTGAAAAATCAGGATGGGATTACTAAGATTTTAGATATGATTCCGGATTTCGTCAATAAATTTACATCCAAAGAAAAACAGAACGAAGCTGATCCTGAAGCACAAAAAAAAGCGGCTGACGTACTGGAAAACCAATTAGACGAAGCGCTTAACCATACATCAGCAAACGAATAACAACCAGCCGCACGTCAAAAATTATCAGTTACTAATTACTAATTACTAATTACCAATAAAGAAGCCATACAGCGCTGCATCATCCAACGCTGTATGGCTTTTGCAGGAATTACGCAGATTAACAGCAAAACAAATGATAACCGCATAACAGCAAAAACGATATAATCGTTACCGCAATCCATGTAGTCTCTATAAAAAACATAATTACCATTCCCACAGCGACCCAAAACATTGCAAATCCACAGACTTTTTTCATAATCCCACTTCGATTCTTTTAAGATCATACGATTTTGTCAGGTACTCTCTGAAAACAGTTACGCAGTACCAGAAACTGCCCGCAGATGTTCCTTTGTTTAGTATATGCCGCGTTCCCTGCTTTAGTCCACAAAAAAAGCTGCCTGCAGCAAATATAGCAAATTGCTGTGCAGCTTTTCTTTTTCATGAAACTGAAACCTACGCTCTTTCTACCTTCCCGGATTTTAAACAGGAAGTACAAACATATAATTTCTTAGTAGCTCCATTCACCTTACATCTGACAGATTTGATGTTTGGTTTGAACATTCTGTTAGATCTTCTATGTGAATGGCTCACATTGTTACCGAAAAGAACGCTTTTTCCACAAACGGAACATTTAGCCATACGAACACCTCCTTGCATGATCGAATGTTTGAAAATCTTAAATCTGACCTCTCTTTTGTACTCGTTCAGACTTACAACACGATTATTCTAACAGAACAGATGGACAAATGCAAGGAGAAAATCCAGAAAAATTGAATTTTTTTACACAAGGCAGAACTATTGTCAATTTTTTAACATTTCTTGTATATTCCCAAAACAAGGGTTATAATAAAAATAATGATGCAAAACATATGGAAGGAGAATTAGAATGAATGTATTAGTTATTAACTGCGGCAGTTCCTCATTAAAATATCAGGTGATTAATTCCGATACGGAAGGCGTACTTGCCAAAGGGCTGTGTGAGCGCATTGGAATTGACGGAAGGCTGGTATACGAGCCGGCCGGCGGGGAAAAAGAAATTACGCAGTCGCCGATGCCGACACATAAACAGGCGATTCAGATGGTTATGGACGCGCTGGTCAATGAAAAAACAGGCATTATCAAAAGTCTGGACGAAATCGGCGCAGTCGGTCACCGGATTGTGCATGGCGGGGAAAAATTCGCAGCTTCCGCGATTATTACAGATGAAATGATACAGGCAGTGGAAGAATGCTGTGATCTCGCGCCGCTTCACAACCCTGCCAACCTGATCGGCGTGCGGGCATGCCAGGAATTAATGCCGAATACACCAATGGTCGGCGTATTCGATACAGCGTTCCACCAGACGATGCCGAAAGAGGCATATTTGTATGGCGTTCCGTATGAATATTATGATAATTATGGTGTCCGTAAATACGGCTTCCACGGCACCAGCCACAGCTATGTATCCAAACGTGCCGCAGCATTGTTAGACAAGCCATATGAGTCGTTAAAGACGATTGTATGCCATCTGGGCAACGGCGCTTCGGTGTGCGCGGTAAAAAACGGGCAGTCAGTAGATACGTCTATGGGGCTTTCTCCGCTGGAGGGTCTTGTAATGGGAACACGTTCCGGTGATATTGACCCGTCTGCCATCGAATATATCGCGAAAAAAGAACATCTGGATCTTGCAGGTGTGTTGAATGTATTAAATAAAAAATCAGGCGTAATGGGACTGTCCGGGGTTTCCTCTGATTTCCGCGACCTGGAAGCGGCAGAAGAAGCCGGCAACGCACGCGCAGCGACCGCACAGCAGGTATTTAATTACCGTGTATTAAAATACATAGGTGCCTACGCGGCAGCTATGAACGGCGTAGACTGCATTTGCTTTACTGCAGGGCTCGGTGAAAATAACGGCGTAATCCGCAAGCAGATCTGCGACAGCCTTGCATTTTTAGGCATCAGCATCAATGATGAGGCGAACAGCAAACGCGGAGAAGAGATCGTAATTTCCACACCAGAATCCAAAGTAAAAGTATTAGTCATCCCGACCAATGAGGAACTGGCAATTGCAAGGGAAACCGTCGCGCTTGTGAAATAAAATAATTTCTTTTTTATGTTGACAAATAAATCACAGTTGGTTATACTTTTTTCGTATATGTTTGAAGCCTGCGGTAATATGTTCCATCCGCTGCGCAGACATAGACAGGAGGTATTATGATTTTAGATCTGTTGCCATATGTTTCTAATTGGAATGCCCGGGAAGACAAGGAACTTCATCTTGATCTGGACGCGGTCAGATCTAAACTGGGTACTTTTCCTATTTTGAAAAAAGAACCATTCACACTGCATCTTACAAACGTGGAGAACAGGCGGCTGCTGATCCAGGGGGAGTTAGATGTAACAGTATCCGTTCCATGTGACCGCTGCCTGACCGAAGTGCCGACAGCGCTGCATCTGGTGATAGACAAAAGTCTTCCGATCGAACCTGCGCAGGGAAATCCGAAAGAAGAACGAATGTCGAAAGACCCGCAGGAGGATGACCATTTGGAACAGTTGGAATATATGAATGGCTGTCAGCTTGACGCAGACCGGCTTGTATACGGAGAAATCCTGTTCGCATGGCCGGCCAAAGTGCTGTGCAGGAAAGACTGCAGAGGAATTTGCGCCAAATGCGGCGCGAATCTCAATGAAACCACATGCAGCTGCGACCAGACAGCGCCAGATCCGCGGATGGCGGCATTTCAAGATGTATTTAATAAGTTTAAGGAGGTGTAATCAGCAGATGTCTATTTGTCCAAAAAATAAATCTTCCAAAAGCAGAAGAGATAAAAGAAGAGCAAACTGGAAAATGACGGCTCCTACATTAGTAAAATGCAATAAGTGCGGGGAGCTTATGGTTCCGCACCGTGTATGTAAAAATTGCGGAACTTATAACAAAAAAGAAATCATTGCAGTTGATTAAGAATCCGGCTCGATGAAACGAGAAAGACTTTATGCATATTGATGCAAAGTCTTTCTTTTTTTTATTGATTTATAGAATCACATATAGTATATTGGAAATGATTTAATACCAATGTATGGAATCCATACAAAGCCGCGCAAACAAACTATGAAACGCGCAAAAAACAGGAGGACTTCATGAACACAAATGTCAGAGTAGTCGTCGATGCCATGGGCGGGGACCATGCACCGGGCGAAATTGTCAAAGGTGCGCTCCAGGCGCTGGAATCCCAGAAAAACCTGACGCTGATCTTCACCGGACAGCAAAAGCCCCTCGAAGCAGAGCTGAAAAAATACCAATATGACGCAGACCGCGTCAAAACCGTCTTTGCCGAAGAAGTCATCGCGATGGCCGAGCCTCCGGTCGCAGCCATCCGCAAAAAGAAAAATTCTTCGATTGTTACAGGTCTTAATATGGTCAAACACGCAGAAGCAGACGCTTTTGTCTCAGCAGGCAGTACCGGAGCCGTTTTAGCAGGCGGCCAGCTGATTGTCGGCAGGTTAAAAGGCGTGGAACGCCCGCCGCTTGCACCGCTGATCCCTACGTCAAAGGGCGTGTCGCTCTTAATTGACTGCGGAGCGAATGTGGATGCCAGGGCTTCCCATCTCGTCCAGTTCGCCCAGATGGGTTCCGTATATATGGAACGCGTCGTCGGCGTCAAACATCCGCGGGTAGCGATTGTGAACATCGGCGCGGAAGAAGAAAAAGGCAACGCACTTGTCAAAGAGACCATACCGCTGCTAAAAGAATGCAAGAACATTCAATTTATCGGCAGCATCGAAGCACGGGATATTCCGTATGGGGCGGCGGATGTCATTGTATGCGAGGCATTTGTGGGCAATGTGATCCTAAAACTGTTTGAAGGCACGTCTTCCATGCTGCTTGGGCAGGTGAAAAAGACCATGTTAAGTTCGCTGCGGACAAAAATCGGGGCAGCGCTGCTAAAGCCTGCTTTAAAGAAAACGCTCAAGGGCTTTGACGCTTCCCGGTACGGCGGCGCGCCGCTTCTGGGGCTAAAAGGGCTTGTCGTAAAGACACACGGAAGCGCAAAAGCATCCGAGGTCAGACAATCTGTCATTCAGTGCGTGAATTTTTCAAAACAAAAAATCAATGAAAAAATC
>VSNY01000005.1 GCA_009774535.1 Lachnospiraceae bacterium | reverse complement strand
GGAGAATGACCAGATGGACAATAATCAGAACAATCAAAATCAGATGGAAGAAAACCAGACAGCAGAAGAAACCATCCTGCATGATACACAGGCGCAGGATACAGCAGACAGCGCAGATGCATCTGCAGCAGGCAGCGGGACTGAAGAGGATCCGGCGGATGATGACAGCCTGGAAGAAGATTCCAAGGACGAACCTGCCGACGGGGATTCCGCCCAGTCTGGTGAAAAAAAAGGATTTTTCAAAAAAAATAAAAAGAAAGACAAAAAAGACAAAAAAGATGAGAAAATCGAAGAACTGACCGATCAGGTCAAACGCCAGATGGCAGAATTCGATAATTTCCGCAAGCGCACCGAGAAGGAAAAGACCCAGATGTATGAAATCGGGGCGAAAAGTATGATTGAAAAAATACTTCCGGTTGTGGATAATTTTGAACGCGGACTTGCGGCGGTGCCGGAGGAGTTAAAAGAGGACGCGTTTGTAGACGGCATGAATAAGATTTACAAGCAGCTGATGACGATGCTGGAAGAGGCGGATGTGAAACCGATCGAAGCAGTCGGCAAGGAATTTGACCCGAATCTGCACAATGCGGTGATGCAGACCGAAAGCGAAGAATATGAATCCGGAATTGTCGCGCAGGAACTGCAAAAGGGCTATACGTACCGCGACAGTGTCGTAAGGCACAGTATGGTAGCGGTAGTAAGTTAAAACGATGCCGTTACAAATCCTTTCTGAAAAGAGTGAACTAATTAATTTATTGTATAGAATATTTAGGAGGAACGAATCATGAGTAAGATTATAGGTATTGACTTAGGAACAACAAACAGCTGCGTAGCTGTTATGGAAGGCGGGAAACCGACCGTTATTGCAAACCAGGAAGGCGCAAGAACTACACCTTCCATCGTGGCTTTTACAAAAACAGGCGAACGTTTAGTCGGAGAACCGGCAAAGCGTCAGGCAGTAACGAATGCGGAAAAGACAATTATTTCCATTAAGAGGGATATGGGTACTGACCATGGCCGTACGATTGAAGATAAAAAATATTCTCCGCAGCAGATTTCCGCAATGATCTTACAGAAGCTGAAAGCAGACGCAGAAAGCTACCTGGGCGAGAAAGTTACGGACGCAGTTATTACCGTACCTGCTTATTTTAATGACGCGCAAAGACAGGCAACCAAAGATGCGGGCAAGATCGCGGGCCTGGAAGTAAAACGTATTATTAACGAGCCGACGGCGGCTGCGCTGGCATATGGCCTGGATAACGAGAGCGAGCAGAAAATTATGGTCTATGACCTTGGCGGCGGTACCTTCGATGTGTCTATTATTGAAATCGGTGACGGGGTCATTGAAGTATTGGCTACCAACGGCGATACACGGCTTGGCGGTGATGACTTTGACCAGAAAGTAACCGACTGGATGATCGCTGAATTTAAGAAAACAGAAGGCGTTGACTTATCCAATGACAAGATGGCGCTGCAGCGGTTAAAAGAAGCGGCAGAAAAGGCAAAGAAAGAATTGTCTTCCGCTACAACAACAAACATCAACCTGCCGTTTATTACAGCGACACCAGAAGGCCCGAAGCATTTTGATATGAATCTGACCAGGGCAAAATTTGACGAACTGACCAGGGATCTTGTAGAGCGTACTGCAATCCCGGTGCAGAATGCGTTAAAAGATGCCGGACTTAACAACGGGGATATTGCAAAAGTGCTGCTTGTAGGCGGTTCCACACGTATTCCGGCCGTACAGGAAAAGGTAAAACAGCTGACAGGCAAAGAGCCGAACAAGAGCCTGAATCCGGACGAATGCGTGGCAATCGGCGCATCTATCCAGGGCGGCAAGCTGGCCGGCGATGCAGGTGCAGGTGAAATTCTCTTACTGGACGTTACACCATTGTCCTTATCCATTGAAACGATGGGCGGCGTAGCGACCAGACTGATTGAACGTAACACAACCATCCCGACCAAGAAGAGCCAGATCTTCTCTACGGCGGCGGATAACCAGACAGCTGTAGATATCAATGTCGTACAGGGTGAAAGACAGTTTGCAAGAGATAACAAATCTCTGGGCCAGTTCCGTCTGGACGGTATTCCGCCAGCACGCCGCGGCGTTCCGCAGATCGAAGTAACATTTGACATTGATGCGAACGGAATCGTTAACGTATCCGCCAAAGACCTTGGTACGGGCAAAGAACAGCATATCACAATTACTGCAGGTTCTAATATGTCAGACGATGAGATTGACCGCGCAGTAAAAGAAGCTGCAGAATATGAAGCGCAGGACCGCAAGCGCAAGGAAGCGATCGATGCCAGAAATGACGCGGATGCTTTTGTATTCCAGACTGAGAAAGCGCTCGAAGAAGTAGGCACAGGCTTAGATCCGTCCGACAAAGCTTCGGTAGAAGCGGACCTGAACGCGTTAAAAGCGCTGCTGGAGGCAAATCCGCAGGCGGAAAACCTGACCGAATCACAGGTAGACGAGATCAAGGCGGCAAAAGAAAAGCTGACAGAAAGCGCGCAGAAAGTATTTGCAAAAATGTATGAAAATGCACAGGCAGCGCAGGGTGCGGCAGGTGCAGGCCCGAATCCGTCCGATTTTGCAGATGCGGCAAATAACGCAGGTGCGGCAGACGATGATGTAGTAGACGCGGATTTTAAAGAAGTATAATTGATAGTAACAACCAGGCAGGTTCCGTTTTGCAACCTGTCTGTGTTGTTACGTTAGAGGAAAAGTTATGGCAGAGCAGAAAAGAGATTATTACGAGGTTCTTGGGGTAGCAAAAAATGCCGGAGACGGGGAAATCAAAAAGGCATACCGCGTCCTTGCAAAAAAATACCATCCGGACATGAATCCCGGTGATAAAGACGCGGAGAAAAAATTCAAGGAAGCTTCCGAAGCTTATGCGATTTTAAGCGATCCGGAAAAGCGCAGGCAGTACGACCAGTTCGGCCATGCGGCTTTTGAAGGCGGCGGGGGCGGCGGAGGAGGATTTGACTTCTCCGGTATGGACTTTGGTGATATTTTCGGCGATATTTTCGGGGACTTTTTCGGCGGGGGTGCCAGCAGACGCAGCAGCAATGGCCCGATGAAGGGGGCCAATGTACGTGCCAGCGTTCGGATTACGTTTGAAGAAGCAGTTTTTGGCTGTGAGAAGGAACTGGAGCTGGTATTAAAAGACGATTGTCCGGATTGCCACGGAACTGGCGCAAAGCCTGGCACTTCGCCTGAGACTTGCGCAAAGTGCGGCGGCAAAGGCAAAGTAATGTTTACGCAGCAGTCGCTGTTTGGCATGGTGCAAAATGTGCAGACATGTCCGGACTGCCGCGGAACCGGCAAGGTAGTCAAGGACAAATGTCCGCACTGCCATGGAAACGGTTATGTCTCCAATAAGAAAAAAATCGCAGTCAGCATTCCGCCTGGCATCGACAGCGGACAGAGCGTGCGTATCCGTGAAAAAGGCGAACCTGGCACAAACGGCGGGCCGAGAGGCGACCTGCTGGTAGAAGTGCTGATTACCAGCCATCCGATTTTCCAGCGCCAGGATATGAATATTTATTCCACAGCGCCGATTTCGTTTGCACAGGCAGCGCTTGGCGGTGAAATACGCATCAGTACGATCGACGGCGATGTGCTGTACACGGTAAAACCGGGAACGCAGACCGATACCAGAATCCGGTTAAAAGGCAAAGGCGTACCGTCTCTGCGGAATAAAAATATACGAGGCGACCAGTATGTGACACTCGTCGTGCAGGTGCCGACCAGTCTGAGCGCGGACGCCAAAGAAGCGCTGCGCAAATATGACGAGATCAGCGGCAATTCGTTAAAGAACCAGAACGGAGCCGCGGGCGGCAAAAAGAGCGGACGCAAGTCGTTTATGGATAAAGTAAAAGACGCATTTGAAGATATTTGATCAAAGAACTTTGGTGGGAAGGGCAGAAAAGAATTTTTTCTGCCCTTTTTTGCCATTGCGTACGAAAAACGGGGGAGTAAAAGGCCAGGCAGTTGTGAAATATGTAGAAAAAATAATTTTCCTAACAGAAACACTTGTATTTTACTCCAAGATTAGCGAAAATAAATGACAGAGTCGCATACACATAGCATGGATTGTTTCGCCCTGGGCAGAAACAGGAGAGGAATGGAATGACAAAGCAGATACCAGTAGTCCGTTCGGAGAATGGGAGCTTGACGCGCAAGCCGGTCCATCCGCTGAATCCCACTTTTACAACCGTGCAGCAGCAAAAGAAGCAGGAATCACAGCAGTCCTCAAACTATCCGCTGAATCCCGCTTTTACAACCATGCAGCAACAAAAGCAGGAGAAACAGCAGCCCTTAAAAAGTCCATCGGACCGGGCGTCGGAACGAATCATACAAAAACAGCATGAGTTTGAAATGTGGCGCATGCAGGAGACAGAACGCCTGGAAGCAAAGAAACAAAATCTCCGCAGGCAGACACAGCAAATGGAGCAGGAACGCATTCAGCTGAACATAGACAAAGCACATTTTTACCGCCAGCAGGAATTTCAGGAGACCAAAAAGAAACATGAAGAACATCTGCTGGAAATGAAACGCCAGATCCTGGAAGGGGAATTGTATAAGCTGGCGGAAGAAAAAAAGCAGTTTGAACAGAAAAAGAGCTTTTACGACCAGGTAGAAGCTTACCAGAAAGATGATATCCGCACAAAGCCGGCTTCCGTCCAGGGCACCATGTTTTTTGCCGGCGTAAACAGCCTTGGTTCGTTAAAAAAACGCTATAAAGATCTGCTCAAGATTTATCATCCGGACAATAAATGCGGGGATACGGACGCGATCCAGGAAATCAACCGGGAATACCAGCGCTTGTTAGCAAAGCTGCAAGGATAAAGATATAAGGAAACAACCCGGTTATTTCAACGGGAACAGGATCAATGGCAAATCAGAAAGGGTAGATCAATATATGAAATGGGACAAGTATACAATTGATACGACAACCGCCGCAGAAGATGTGATCAGCGCTATTTTAGGAGAACTTGGCATCGAAGGAATCGAGATTGAAAATCACGTGCCGCTGACAGAGCAGGAAACTGGCAGCATGTTTATCGACTTTCCATTAGAACTGCCGCCAGACGACGGCACAAGCAAAGTAAGCTTTTATCTGGACCCCGCTCAGGAGCAGGAAGAACTGCTGGAACGGGTGCGTGCGGCGCTGGAAGAAGAAAAAAAATATCTGGATATCGGTTCCGGCAGGATTACAAAAGGGCAGACCGAAGATCAAGATTGGATGAATAACTGGAAGCAGTTTTTTCAGTCTTTTACCGTAGGAAAGATTTTGATTAAGCCGACCTGGGAAGAAAAAAAATCGGAGGATCAGGGCAGGATTCTGATCGAAATAGATCCCGGCATTTCTTTTGGAACAGGCAAACATGAGACTACCCGGTTATGTCTGCTGCAGCTGCAAAAATATATGCAGGGCAAAGAAGGATGCCGGGTGCTGGACGTGGGCTGCGGCAGCGGGATTTTGTCTATTGCGGCATTAAAGCTGGGCGCGGGGAGCGTGACAGGAATCGATATTGATCCGAACTGCATTGGCTGCGCGCAGGAAAATATGGATGTGAATCATCTGGACAAAAAGTTATGGAACTTTTTTTCTGGTAATCTGATCGAAGACACTTCGGTCCGGCAGCGGGTGGGGCAGGAGAGTTATGATCTTGTAGCTGCCAATATTCTTGCGGATGTAATTATTCCAATGGCGCCGTTTTTACTGCCTTGTCTGAAAAAGGGCGGTATTTTGATTACTTCCGGAATTATTGATTTTAAAGAGCAGCAGGTGTCACAGGCTTTGGAACAGGCTGGATTTGCATTGCTGGAGACGAACTACGACGGGGAATGGGTAAATATTACCGCAAAGAGGATCTGACAGGAAAGGCGGTGACAGGATGTATCAGTTTTTTGTCAAAGAGGAGCAGATCGGAAAAGATTTCATAACCATTACGGGCCCGGATGTAAATCATATGAAAAATGTACTGCGCATGAAGCCGGGGGAAGCGGTACGGATCAGCAGTGATACCGGGAAAAGTTATCAATGCAGCGTATTAGAACTAACTGATACGTTTATTCAGCTGGATATCCTGGATTCCGAAATCGCGGGTACCGAACTTCCAAATCGGATCTTTCTGTTCCAGGCGCTGCCCAAAGGCGACCGTATGGAATATATTATTCAAAAAGCGGTAGAACTAGGTGTTTACGAAATTATTCCGGTAGTGATGAAATATTGCGTCGTAAAACTGGACCCCAAAAAAGCAAAAGCCAAAGTCGCCCGCTGGCAGGCAGTCGCAGAAAGCGCCGCCAAACAGTCCAAACGCAGCCGTATTCCCACCGTACATCCGCTTATGCATTTTCAGGAAGCCGCTGCATATGCGATGCAATGCGGCTGCCGTCTCGTACCATACGAAAATGAACGTGGGATGCAGGCCACCGCACAGGCTTTGCAGACGATTCAGCCAGGAACGTCCGTCAGCATCATGATCGGGCCGGAAGGCGGATTCTCGGCAGAAGAAATCGATGCTTTGCGAAATGACATGCAGATCATTTCACTTGGAAAAAGGATACTGCGCACAGATACGGCAGCAATCGCAATGATGTCGCTGCTGATGCTTCATATTGAGATAGAGCATTCGGAAGCTGGCTATGATACAAAATAAAATCGCGTATCGCGAAGCCATGCAAGAATGACAGAGATTAAAAACGGAAGAGTAAGAACAGACTAAGGACAGAGTAAGACAGAAGTCAGAAAAAGGGGATATAACGGTCATGGAAGCATACTTAGATCATTCAGCAACGACCAGGTGTTCCAGGCGTGTGCAGGAAATTATGTTTAAAACAATGGATGCAGCCTATGGCAATCCTTCGTCCATGCACAAAAAAGGACTGGAAGCAGAACGTTATGTAAAAGAAGCAGCAGAAAAAATCGCGAAAACATTAAAAGTATCAGAAAAAGAAATAATATTTACTTCCGGCGGCACAGAATCTAACAATCTTGCCCTGATTGGAGCAGCTATGGCAAACCGCCGCGCAGGCAACCGCCTGATCACCACGCAGATCGAGCATCCGTCTGTACGGCGCACCATGGAATACCTGGCGCAGCAGGGCTTTGAGGTCATTACCCTTCCCGTCAGCCAGGATGGAATCTTAATACTGGATGCACTTCAGGAGGCTTTAAATGATCAGACCATCCTCGTATCAGTGATGCAGGTAAACAACGAAATCGGATCTGTCCAGCCAATCGAAAAAGCTGCAAAGCTCGTTCATGACAAACGACCAGACATCCTCTTTCACGCAGACGCCGTGCAGTCTTATGGAAAGATGCAGATCCGCCCAAAAAAATCCGGTATTGACTTATTATCCGTAAGCGGCCATAAAATCCAAGGCCCCAAAGGAATCGGCTTTTTATACAAAAAAGAAAAAGTAAAACTAGCCCCGCTGCTGCACGGCGGCGGCCAGCAGTACGGCATCCGTTCCGGTACCTATCCGGTACCAGGCATCGCAGGCATCGGGGAAGCAGCCGCACAGGCTTACGAAAACCTGAGCGAAAAAACAAAGCATCTGCACCATCTGAAAAACCGCCTGCTTGACCAGACAGCAGATTTAGAAGCTGTACTGAATGGAAACAATGGGGAAGAAAGCGCCCCGCATATCGTCAATCTTTCATTTCCGGGCGTCCGCAGTGAAGTATTGCTGCACGCGCTGGAAGAATACGAGATCTATGTATCCGCAGGCTCCGCCTGCGCATCCAGCCATCCGGAACCATCGGAAACACTGCAGGCCCTCCATTTGGACGCAGCGCTGGCGGAATCGGCGCTGCGGTTTAGCTTTTGCAGTGAAACGCAGGAGGAGCAGATCGATTATGCGGCTGCGAAACTGAAAGAGATTGTGCCGCGGCTGCGGAAGTATACAAGGCGTTAGCAGACCTTTAGGGAAGCCAAAAAAATCGCACAGCAAAGAAAGGACGACCACCCATGTACCAGGCATTTTTAATCAAATACGGCGAAATCGGCGTCAAAGGCAAAAACCGCCACATCTTTGAAGACACACTGGTCAGCCAGACCTCCAACGCCTTAAAACCCATCGACGGCGACTTCACCGTACGCAAAGAAAACGGCAGAATCTACGCGGAAGCGCACGCAGAATTTGATTTCGACGAGGCAGTCGACGCGTTATCCCGTGTGTTCGGCATTGTTGGCATCTGTCCGGTCGTGCTGGCTGAAGACGAAGGATTTGACAAACTGGCAAAGACCGTGATCGCATATGCAGACAAAGCGCTGCCGGAAAAGGACGTGACTTTTAAAGTGATAACCAGACGCGCCAGGAAAAACTATCCGATGGAATCTATGGAAGTCAGCGCTGCGTTAGGAGAACGCCTGCTGGAAGCTTATCCGCAGCTGAAGGTGGATGTACACAGCCCGCAGGTAATTTTGCATGTGGAAATCCGCAATAAGATCAATCTGTATTCCAAGACCATTCCAGGGCCGGGCGGTATGCCGGTCGGGACGGCAGGACGTGCGATGCTGCTTTTGTCGGGCGGCATCGATAGTCCGGTGGCCGGGTATATGATTGCGAAACGCGGGGTGAAGCTGGATGCGGTCTATTTTCATGCGCCGCCTTATACAAGCGAGCGGGCGAAGCAGAAGGTCGTAGACCTTGCGAAGATCGTAGCCCGGTATGCCGGGCCGATTCGGCTGCATGTGGTGAATTTTACAGAGATTCAGCTTTATATTTATGATAAATGTCCGCATGACCAGCTGACCATTGTGATGCGCCGCTATATGATGAAGCTGGCGGAGCATTTTGCAAAAGAAGAGGAAGATCTGGGCCTGGTTACCGGGGAGAGTATCGGGCAGGTGGCGAGCCAGACGATGCAGTCGATGGCAGTGACCAATGAAGTATGTACGATGCCGGTCTACCGTCCGCTGATCGGATTTGATAAACAGGAAATTGTGGATGTTGCGTTAAAGATCGGGACGTATGAAACTTCGATTCTTCCATTTGAAGACTGTTGTACAATTTTTGTTGCAAAACATCCGGTTACGAAGCCGAATCTGAAGTCGATCTTAAAATCAGAGACTCATTTGCAGGAAAAAATGGATCTGCTTATGCAGGAAGCAATCGATACTGCGGAACTGATACGGGCAGAGGCTTAAGATGATTTGGGAAGAATCTTGCGAAACGCGGTTTTAAGATATGCTTAGGATATCGTATGAATGAAAAAAGACAATGTGCTGTAAGAACAGTCTACATTGTCTTTGAAATCTTTTTTGTGAATGGATCTTGCAGCGTAACAGTTCAATGGTGATCTGAACGGTTACCTCCCAGTGAAACAGTGAAACCTGGCCAGACAGCGCAGAAATATCATCAGTAAGATACGTCTTGCCTGTCTGGGCTTATAATCTTAAGATCTGCCAAAATGATCCGGCATCGTTTTCTTATGCTGCCAGATACGGTTTGATCACTTCTAAGATTGCTTCCAGTTCTTCTTCTGCATGGATCGCAAGATCGATTGGTTTGGACAGGTCCAGGCTGAAAATGCCCATGATCGATTTTGCATCGATCACATACCTTCCGGAAATCAGATCAAAATCATAGTCAAACTGTGTGATCGCATTTACAAATGATTTTACCTTGTCGATAGAATTTAACGAAATCTGTACGGTTTTCATTATGTAGCCTCCTTTGGTCTTGTATTCAGATGATACTTCATCGCATTTTATAGTAACTTGTTTACGCCGAAAAGTCAATATATATAGAAAGAAAAGAGTTTAAAAATATGAAAAAAGCAGCGCTCCACAATCTGGGCTGCAAAGTTAACGCGTATGAAACGCAGGCGATGCAGCAGCTGTTAGAAGCAGCGGGCTATGAAATTGTAGCATTCCATGAAAAAGCGGACGTATATGTGATTAATACATGTTCCGTGACAAATATTGCGGACCGTAAATCCAGACAGATGCTGCACCGCGCGCGGCGCTTAAATCCGCAGGCGGTCATTGTCGCCGCGGGATGCTATGTGCAGACGGCGGGTCCGGATGTGGGAAAAGAAGGAATTGCGGACATTATTCTTGGCAATAATAAAAAAGAACATCTGGTGTCTATGATCGACCGGTATTTGAAAGAGCAGGCGCCCGTGACGGACTGGGAAGATGTGAATCAGGGAAAAAAAGAATATGAACCGCTTGCGGTCAGCCGCGCAGCGGGGCATACGAGGGCATTTTTGAAAATTCAGGACGGATGCGACCAGTTTTGCAGTTACTGCGTGATTCCTTATGCGAGGGGCAGGGTGCGCAGCAGACGGCCGCAGGAAGTGCTGGAGGAGGTGCGCAGGCTGGCGGACAGCGGCTGTAAAGAAATCGTACTGACTGGCATCCATTTAAGTTCTTATGGAATAGGGATGGCAGATGAGAGTCCGGATGAAGCAGGGACAGAACATGCACTGCTAAAGCTGCTGCGCCAGATCCATGCAGTGGACGGAATTCAAAGGATTCGTCTGGGGTCTTTGGAGCCTGGCATTATTACCCGTCCGTTTGCGCAGGCGTTGGCGGAAATGGAAAAAATCTGTCCGCATTTTCATCTGTCGCTGCAAAGCGGCTGTGATTCGGTGCTGGCGCGTATGAACCGCAGATATTCTACCGCAGAGTATGCCCAAAAGTGTGAGATTTTGCGTGAATATTTTGACCGTCCGGCCATTACGACGGATGTCATCGTTGGCTTTCCGGGCGAGACGGAGGCGGAGTTTGCTAAGACGCAGGAATTTTTGGAGCAGATGCATTTTTATGAGATGCATATTTTTAAATATTCGGTGCGTAAAGGGACGCGGGCGGCGGCGATGGACGGGCAGGTGGCGGAAACGGTGAAGACGGCGCGCAGTACGAAACTGCTTGCGCTGGCGCAGCGGATGTCAGCGCAGTACCGGGAAGGACTGACCGGGGAGGTAAAAGACGTGCTGTTGGAGGAACCGCTTGTGCTGGATGGCAGGAGGTATGAAACCGGGTATACGAAAGAATACGTAAAAGCCGCTGTCGCATCGGAGCAAAACCGCGCAAATTGTGTAGTCCGGGGGAAAATAACCGGACAATTGGCACGGGATATTTATCTTATGGTTGAATTTTAGCGCCAAGTATATTAAAATAGAATCGGATATGCCAACGAAAGAACGCATCTGCCCGGCCAGGCGGGCCTGGGCAAAGAACAGGAATGAGGTCGTGAAGTATGCAGGATAAAAGTAATACACAATTTTTCAGGGTGGAGAAGGAGCCGGAGATCCAGGTAAAGGATATTATTGAACATGTATACCTTTCCCTGAGTGAAAAAGGCTACAATCCATTGAACCAGATCGTAGGGTATATTATGTCCGGCGATCCGACTTATATTACAAGTCATAAGAATGCCAGGAGCATGGTTATGAAGGTGGAGCGCGATGAACTGGTGGAAGAGATCTTAAAGGAGTACATCCGGGTTAATTTTCAGTAAGCGGAGGAACTGGCATATGCGGGTAATGGGACTGGATTTTGGCTCTAAGACAGTGGGCGTAGCAGTGAGTGATCCGCTGCTGCTGACGGCGCAGGGCGTGGAGACGATCCGGCGCAAGTCTCCGGACAAGCTGCGCCAGACGCTTGCGCGTATTGGCGAACTGGCCGTGGAATATGAGGTGGACCGGATTGTACTCGGCTATCCAAAGCATCTGAATAATACCGAGGGGGAGCGTTGTGAAAAGACGAAAGCATTTGCCGATCTGTTAGAGCGGCGTACCGGGCTTTCGGTGATCCTTTGGGATGAACGTCTGACGACGTCCGCGGCTGATCAGATTCTGATCGAAAGCGGCGTGCGCCGGGAAGACCGGAAGGAATATGTAGATCAGATTGCTGCGGGGCTGATTCTGCAGGGATATCTGGACCTGCAAAGGCAGACGGATCATTTCGAGAACAATAGACGTTGAAATTACCAGGATTTTTGGGATTTTGGCAGATAGACACAGATTATAATCAAGAAAGGAAACAAGAATATGGACGATTTACTAAGGGAAGCGGAGCAGATGATGGAAGGCGAACCGAAATACGAAAAAATATCGTTTTATGACGAAGAACAGGACGGTTTCGCTGAATTTTTTGTATTGGAACGGACCAAATTAAACGGAGTGGAATATTTGCTGGCGACGCAGGAACTGAACCAGGATTCGGACGGATATGTGTTCAAAGTAGTCGCAGAGCATGCGGAAGAAGACGCGGAAGTAACGATGGAACTGGAGCTGGTCGAAGACGATACGGAACTGGAAGCAGTTGGCAAAGTATTTGCGGAACTGTTAAGTGATGATCTGAATATTGAAGTTTAAAAAGGAGATTAACAGGTGGCGGAATCAAAATTAAAGATCATTCCATTGGGCGGATTAGAACAGATTGGAATGAACATTACTGCCTTTGAGTACGAAGACAGTATTATTGTTGTGGATTGCGGATTGTCATTCCCTGAGGACGATATGCTCGGAATCGATCTCGTGATCCCTGACATTACGTATTTAAAAGAGAATATTGAAAAGGTAAAAGGGTTTTTTATCACACACGGGCATGAGGATCATATTGGTGCGATCCCGTATGTACTGAAAGAGATCAACGTGCCGATTTATGCAACAAAACTAACGGTCGGGATTATCGAGCATAAGCTGCGGGAACATGACCTGATGCGTACGGTAAAGCGCAAGATTGTAAAATATGGGCAGCATATTAATCTGGGGTGTTTCCGGGTAGAGTTTATTAAGACGAACCACAGCATCCAGGATGCGGCCGCGCTTGCGATTTATTCGCCTGCGGGCGTTGTCATCCATACCGGAGACTTTAAGGTGGATTATACGCCGGTCTTTGGGGATGCGATTGACCTGCAGCGTCTGGGCGAGATCGGGAAAAAAGGAGTGCTTGCGCTGATGTGCGACAGTACGAATGCGGAGCGCGCCGGATTTACGATGTCGGAAAAAACGGTTGGCAAAGTGCTGGATACGATTTTTACAGACCATAAAAACAAACGGATTATTGTTTCGACGTTTGCGTCCAATGTAGACCGCGTACAGCAGATTATTAACTGCGCGTATAACCATGGCAGGAAAGTCGTGATCGAGGGACGCAGTATGGTCAATATTATCAGTACGGCGACGGAGCTTGGTTACATTCATATTCCGGAGCATACGCTGATTGATATCGAGCAGCTAAAGGATTATCCGGACGAGCTGACCGTGCTGATTACAACGGGAAGCCAGGGAGAATCCATGGCTGCGTTATCGCGGATGGCGAGCGGCATGCACCGGAAAGTGACGATTAAGCCGAATGACCTGATCGTCTTAAGTTCCAGCCCGATTCCTGGCAATGAAAAAGCGGTGACGAAGATTATCAACGAATTGTCGATGAAAGGCGCGGACGTGATTTTCCAGGATGTGCATGTATCCGGGCATGCGTGCATTGAGGATATCAAGCTGATTTATTCGCTGGTACATCCGAAATACGCGATCCCGATTCACGGGGAATACAAGCATTTGAAAGCGCAGGCTAAGATTGCCGAGGAGCTGGGCGTTTCCAAAGATAATATTATTCTGATGTCTTCAGGAGATGTACTGGAACTGGATGAACACAGTGCAAAGATTACCGGAAGGGTGCATGTCGGGGATGTCATGGTAGATGGTCTTGGCGTCGGAGATGTGGGCAACATCGTCCTAAGAGACAGGCAGCATCTGGCGGAAGAAGGAATTATTATTGTAGTGCTGACACTGGAAAGCGGTTCCGGCATGGTGATCGCGGGGCCGGATATTGTATCCAGGGGCTTTGTTTATGTCAGAGGATCGGAAAGCCTGATGGACGAGGCCAGGCATGTATTAAACGGCACGATGGACAACTGTATGGACAAGCATATTACGGACTGGGGCAGAATTAAGACAGAGATTAAGGACGCGCTTGGTGATTTTGTCTGGAAAGAGATGAAGCGCCGTCCAATGATCATTCCGATCATTATGGAAGTGTAAAGGAGCATTAGCCAGGTTATGAATCAGATAAATGAAGCGTTAGAAGGGCTGATCCAGGCAATTTGGGAAGGCGAGGAATATAAGAGCTATCAGGAAATACGTGCGAAGGTGCATGAGCAGCCGGAATTAGAACAGAAAATCCATGCGTTCCGCAAGAAAAACTATGAAGTGCAGAACTTAACGGACGAACGGTCTTTGTATGACCGGATGGACAAATTGGAGCGCGAAGGCATTGAATTTCGCAAAGATCCGCTTGTGAATGAATATTTGCGGGCGGAACTTGCGATCTGCCGCCTGTTCCAGCGGATCAACTGGGAAATCGTAAAAAAGATGGACTTTGATCTTGGATTTGCAATTGACCAGTAGAAACACAGGCTGCCTGGCCTGACAGGATGCCGGCTGTCAGACGGACGGATCTTGCGGCAGCAACAGGGAATGGCTGGAAATGGATATAGAAGGGAGCCGGAGCATGAGTGCCAGTAAAATAGTGATGAGGCTGGTAAGCATTAGTTTTACCGTGCTGCTGTTTGTGATCGCGGTATATGGGCTGTATGAACTGGGGCTTAAGTCCTACAATTATGGATACCGTATTTTTGCAGAACCTCCGATGTCTGCCGGGGAAGGAAAAGACAGGCTCGTGCAGGTGAAAGATTCCATGAGCGAGATGGAAATTGCGGAAATGCTGGAAGAAAAAGGACTGATCCGCGACCGTTTTCTGTTTGTGCTGCAGCTGAAAGTATCGGGGTACAGCGGGAAACTGAAAGCCGGACCGTATACACTGAACACCTCCATGACGGCAGAGGAAATGCTGCAGGTCATGAGCCAGGAAGATCTTACAGATACAGAGCAGGAAGAACCAGAATGATCATTGATGAAAGATTTGTAACTTATATGAATTCGCTGGACCCGGGAAATACAGCGCTGCTGGACCAGATCGAGCAGGAAGCGCTTCGTACGGATGTTCCTGTTATCCGTAAGGAAACGCAGGCATGTTTAAAACTTTTTTTAGCGGTTCAAAAGCCGCAGCGTATTTTGGAAGTCGGCACGGCAGTTGGGTTTTCCGCGATTTTGATGAAAACGTATAATCCGGCGGACTGCAGGATCACGACGATTGAAAATTATGAAAAGCGGATACCGATTGCCCGGGAGAACTTCAGGCGGGCTGGTATGGAAGAATCTATAGAACTGGTGGAAGGGGATGCCGCGCAGGTGCTGGAACGGCTGGAAGGCCCGTATGATCTGATTTTTATGGACGCGGCCAAGGGCCAGTATCTTCATTTTCTGCCGCAGGTGCTGCGGCTGCTTGCGGAAAACGGTATGCTGATCTCGGATAATATCTTACAGGACGGAGATATTATTGAATCCAGATATGCCGTAATCCGGCGCAACCGTACGATCCACCGGCGTATGCGCAGGTATCTGTATGAGCTGACGCATCATGACAGCCTGGTTACAGCGGTATTTCCGGTTGGTGACGGTATTACGGTCAGCAGCAAAAAACAGGAGAACTCAATCAGGAGGACGAAATGAGACATCCGGAATTGCTCGTTCCGGCAGGCAGCCTGGAAGTATTAAAGATCGCGGTCATCTATGGTGCGGACGCGGTATATATTGGCGGAGAGTCGTTCGGGCTGCGTGCCAAAGCGAAAAATTTTACATTGGAAGAGATGACGCAGGGAATCGCCTTTGCACATGCGCATGGGGCAAAAGTATACGTAACAGCGAATATTTTTGCGCATAATGAAGACCTTGCGGGTGTGCGGGAATATTTTACACAGCTTGGAGAGATTCGTCCGGATGCGCTGATTATTTCAGATCCGGGTATCTTTACCATTGCAAAAGAGGTCTGTCCTCAGATCGAAGTGCATATCAGTACACAGGCAAATAATACGAATTACGCGTCTATGCTGTTCTGGCACAAACTTGGGGCCAAGCGCATCGTCTGCGCCAGAGAGCTGTCTTTGGAAGAAATTCGGGAAATCCGCACGCAGATTCCTAAGGAGCTGGAACTGGAAGCGTTTGTGCATGGAGCTATGTGCATTTCCTATTCCGGAAGGTGTCTGCTCAGCAGTTACTTTACCGGAAGGGACGCCAACCAGGGGGCATGTACGCATCCATGCCGCTGGCAGTACGCGGTTGTGGAAGAAAAAAGGCCAGGGGAATATCTGCCTGTTTATGAAAATGAACGGGGAACTTATATTTTTAATTCCAAAGATCTGTGCATGGTCGACCATATCCCTGACCTGATCCGGGCAGGGATTGACAGCTTTAAAATCGAAGGCCGCATGAAGACGGCATTGTATATTGCTACGGTAGCAAGGACTTACCGCAAGGCAATTGACGACTATATGCAGTCAGAAGCATTGTTTGCGCAGCATCTGCCCTGGTACCGGGAGCAGATCGCAAGCGGGACGTTCCGGCAGTTTACAACAGGATTTTTTTATGGAAAGCCGTCGGAAGAAGCACAGGTATATAACAGCAACGAGTATGTAAAAAACTATACATACCTTGGCATGATTGAAGAGCAGGAACAGACGGGAGCTTACCGGATCGAACAGCGGAATAAATTCTGCGTCGGGGAATGGATCGAAGCCATTCAGCCGGACGGAACGAATCTTGCTGTCCGGGTCGCTTCGATTACAGATCAGGATGGGATGCCGATGGAATCCGCACCGCATCCGAAACAGGTGTTATCCATTGGCCTGGAATGTCCAAACGGACAGCCCGGCCGTTTGAATCCATATGATATTCTACGCAGAAAAGAGGAGGACTGACAATGGGAAAGGAAAAATATGTAGCGTATGTAGGAACCTATACGCACGAAAACAGCCTTGGCATCCATATCTATGATGTGGATGTGGAAAACGCCGAAATTACAGAACGAAAAATGGTTCCCATCAGCAATTCATCGGATGTGATTATCTCACACAATGGAAAAATCTTATATTCGATCGCAGATGAAGGCGTGGAAGCTTTTCACATCAAAGAAGACGGCGATCTGGAGACGATCAATAAAAAAATGATCGGCGGCATGCGGGGCTGTTACCTGGAACTGGACCGGGAAGACCGTTATCTGTTTGTCGCAGGCTATCATGACGCGAGGGTATCAATGATGCGTCTGAATAAAGACGGCTCTATCGCAGGCATTGCAGACGGTGTGTTCCATAAAGGAATGGGACGCTGCATTGCGGAACGTAATTCCAGGCCGCACGTTCACTGTGTAAAAGTGACGCCGGACCAGAAGTTTTTATGCGCCGTAGACGGAGGACTTGACCATATCAAGATATATCGCCTGGATTATGAAGGCGGACAGCTGATTCACCACGATATTTTAAGATGCCCGCTGGATTCCGCGCCGCGCGCGATGCGCTTTAGCAAGGACGGTCAGTTTGCTTATGTGCTGTGCG
This sequence comes from Lachnospiraceae bacterium, assembly GCA_009774535.1. GTDB lineage: Bacteria > Bacillota > Clostridia > Lachnospirales > Lachnospiraceae > Eubacterium_J. The sequence goes on along the minus strand of VSNY01000005.1, from coordinate 33,305 downwards.
AGCTTAGCAACGTCGTAAACGTATACCGCTATTATGTGTCGGAAAATGACAATCCGGAATTTGAAAAAATCCAGTCTATTTCGACGCAGGATCCGGGGGAAGATGAAGTCTGCAGCGCAACCACAATGGAATTTTCACCGGACGGCAGATATCTGTTCTGCACCGACGCAGGAATTAACGCTGTACTGATCTTTGAAGTAGACAAACAGACCGGAAAGCTGTCATTGGTATGCAACAATCGTATCGGCGGCGAGTTTCCGAAAGCCATTGCCGTATTTCCGGATGGAAAGCATTTTATGTGTCTGAATCATGACAGCAATTCGATTGGCATTTTCTCGATGAATTATGAAGGAAATTATTTCCTGATGCATGGAAAGCCGGTAGAAGTAGAAACGCCAAATTGTGTATACATTCATAAACTTGATCCGGAAACAGAAAGAAGGGAAAGGCATGGCAGAGAAATACCGACTGGTAACAAGGAGTGATTTTGACGGTCTTGTATGCGCGATGATCTTAAAAGAAATGGACTTAATCGATGATATTAAGTTCGTACATCCCAAAGACATGCAGGATGGCCTGATTCCTGTGACAAACCGTGATATTACGACAAACCTTCCTTATGTGGAAGGCGTACACCTGGCTTTTGACCATCATTCCAGCGAAGTCACGGAAGATGAAGAAAAGCCGGATTATATTATTGAAGGAAACGCGCCTTCGGCCGCGCGTATTGTCTATGAATATTATGGCGGAAAAGAAAAGCTGCCGCGTATTTCCGAAGAGATTATGGCTGCGGTAGACCAGTCTGACGCGGCTCAGTTTGATCTGGACGATATTCTGCATCCGGACGGCTGGACGCTGATGAGTTTTTTGATGGACGCCAGAACAGGACTTGGACGGTTTCACGAATTTAGGATCTCCAACTATGATCTGATGATGGAACTGATTGACTACTGTCTGGAGCATCCGGTAGAAGAAGTGCTGCAGCTGCCGGACGTCAAAGAACGGATCGACTTATATTTCCGGCAGCAGGACGACTTTCAGGCACAGCTGCAGCGCGTGACTAAAATAGTCGGCGATGTGGCCGTTATTTACTTAAAAGATGAAGAAATCATCTATACCGGAAACCGTTTCCTGATCTATGCACTGTTTCCGCAAGTAAAGATTTCCGTGCATGTAATGTGGGGCCTGCGCAAGCAGAACACGGCGGTAACGATCGGAAAATCGATTATCAACCGTGCCTCACAAGTTGATATCGGAGAATTGTGTCACTATTTCGGCGGCGGAGGCCATCGCAATGCGGGGACATGCCAGCTGCCGAACGATGAAGTGGATGAGATCCTGCCGGATATTCTGGATCTGCTGAACGAGAAGCGGACGCTGAAAGATCTGGACCGGAAGAAAGGGCCGCAGTTTTAAATAAGAAAAAAGATGCGACGTCTGTGGAGTAGATGCAGGCGTTGCGTTTTTTATTATTTAAAATTACTGCAAAACATTTCGTATTAAAATATGGGTTTTAGCAATCAGAACGCACAGAGATCGAATAGAGTTTGGATAGAGAAAGGATAGGGAAAAGATAAAGAATGAATAAAAAATTAATTATGATTGATATACAAAATGATTTTGTGACAGGCGTTCTTGGCACGAAGGAAGCACAGCAGATGCTGCCGCGGCTGATGGAAAAAGCAGGCAGTTTTCAGGGCGAAATACTTATGACGCAGGATACGCATTTTGAGAATTATTTAGAAACCCAGGAAGGAAAGCTGCTTCCGGTGAGCCATTGTATCAAGGGAACAAAGGGGTGGGAACTTGTGCCGGAATTGGAAGAACTGCGGCAGCAGCGAAAGGCAAAAGTTTATCAAAAATCATGTTTTGGGAGTATTCGTTTGGCTGAGGATTTAAAGGCGGCTTATGAGGAAGGACAGCTGGACGGGGTAGAGCTGGCGGGGTTGTGTACGGATATTTGTGTGGTATCCAATGCATTGCTGATCAAAGCGTTCCTGCCGGAGATTCCGGTTATTGTGGATGCCGGATGCTGTGCGGGGGTTACGGTGGAAAAACATATGGCTGCACTGGAGGTGATGAGGAGCTGCCAGGTGATTATATGGTAAAACCAGAAAATGGTGTTCGGATAGACAAAAATAGCAAAAAACCAGAACATACGGTTGCTTTTTTCTTTATAATACGTTATAATAACCCTGACAGAAAAGTCACAGCCATGAACCTCACTCAGAATCAATAACGAAAGCGGTATGAATATGAATACAAACGACCTGCAGCGATTGGTCAATCAATACAAAAGGAATGCTTCTTCCTATAAAAATGCAAAAGAATATAACGAACAGGACTGCCGGGATGAGTTTATCAGTCCGTTTTTGGAGTGCCTTGGATGGGATGTACATAATAAAAATGGAGCGCCGCCGCAGTATAAAGAAGTGGTTGTTGAGAAATTTTCCAATGAAAAGGAACGCCCGGACTATACGCTGACGTTAAATGGTGTTTCCAAAATCTTTGTGGAAGCGAAAAAGCCTGCTGTTGATATCCGGATCGATAATGCCGCGGCTATGCAGGCAAGAAGTTATGGCTGGAATGCAAAGCATAAGATTTCGATTTTGACTAATTTTGAATATCTGCTTGTGTTCGATACGACAAACAGGCCGCAGGAAGGAGATTCGCCTTCGGCTTCGCTGTATCGGTGTTATCATTATACGGAATATGTTGAGAAGTTTGCGCAGATTTACGCGCTGCTGTCGAAAGAGAATGTGTATTCAGGGGCTTTTGATTCGTTTGTGAATGGGAATTTTCAGAGCAGCGGGCGGTATTCATCCCAGATTGATGAGATCTTTTTAAAGCAGATGAATGGCTGGCGCTTGGAGATCGGAACGTATTTGTATACGCATGCGGATCGGTATGCGGATATTGATTTGTTAAATGATGTGGTGCAGGAATTTATTAATCAGATGATTTTCCTGCGTATTTGTGAGGATCGTAATCTGCCGTTGTATAAGAAATTAAAAGATGCGGCAAAAAATAAAGATGAACTGCGTGAATCGCTGCTGCGTGTGTTTAAAGAAGCGGATAAACGGTATAATTCCGGGATTTTTTCAGGGGATACGATTCTTTTGGACCTGCATCATGATCTGTTGTTTGAGATGGTTATGTCCCTGTATTATCCGCAGGCGCCGTATCTGTTTCATGTGATTGAACCGGGGATTCTGGGTAAAATTTATGAAGCGTTTCTGACGGAGTGCCTGGTGCTGGAGGACGGGCGGATTGCTCTGACGGCAAAAGGGGCTTATAAATACCGCTCTGTCGTATCTACGCCGGTGGAAATCGTGAAATATATGGTGAAAGAGGCGCTGGGGCCTTATTGTGAAGGAAAAACGCCCGAAGAAATCAAAACGGTGCAGGTCGTGGATCTTGCGTGCGGGTCCGGGGTGTTTCTGGAAGAAGCGTACCAGTATCTGGTGGACTATTGCGTGGAGTGGTATCTTGAGCATGACGCGGCCTATCTGCTGGAAATGGAGAGCGGAAGGAAGAAATTGCCGTTTGCAGATAAAAAGGCGATTATGACCAGCTGTATTTTCGGAACGGATATTGATATTCATGCGGTGGAGGCAAGCAAGTTTTCACTGCTGATTAAACTGATGGAAGGGGAGACGCCGGCGTCAGTGTATGGATGTCTGCCGGTGCTGCCGGATCTGCGCTGGAATATTCAAAACGGAAATGCGCTTGTGACCAGAGTGGATCTTGCAGGCAGGGATCTTCCGGCCAAGGAGGATGATCCGATTCGTCTGCTGCGCGAAATCCGTCCGTTTGACTGGGAAGATTTAAATAAAGACCAGGGATTTGATGTCATTCTTGGTAATCCGCCGTATGTAAAAACAGAGGATATGCATGCGCTTGAAACAGACACGGAATTTTCGATTTATAAGGACAAATATCAGACGGCTTATAAGCAGTTTGATAAGTATTTCCTGTTTATCGAACAGGCGCTGCGTCTGTTAAAGCCAGGGGGGACACTTAGCTATATTGTGCCGAATAAATTTATAAAAATTGACGCGGGGCAGGAACTGCGGCGGCTGTTAGCGCCAAAAATCCGTGCGCTGGATGATTTTGGAGATATGCAGCTGTTTCCGGATAAGACCATTTATAGCGCGATTCTTATATGCGGCAATGAAGCATGTGATCAGATGCGGTATACAAATGTAACTTCGCTGGCGGAGCTTTGGACCGGAAAAGAGCAAAAGCATCTGTCGGTTGCGAACGATTCTCTGGGCGCTGCGCCGTGGCGGCTGTCGACGGATATTGCGTTTTTAAAAATGATTGCGAAGATGGAGGCGCATGCCAGACCGCTTGGGGAAGTGGTGGATATTTTTAACGGAATACAGACAAGCGCGGAACGTCCGCAGCCGGTGTATTGGTTTGCGCAGAATGAGGTGCTTTCGGAAACGGAAAAGACCGTTACGATCCGCAAATTTGGTGCGGAGTACCAGATTGAAAAAAGTATTTTAAAACCGTATTTTAAACCGACCAAAGCGGATGAGAAGGGAATGCAGACCTATTCGCTGCTAAAGACAGATAAGCGGATTATTTTTCCTTATACAGAAGAAGGCAGCCTGATCTGTCTGTCGGTTATGAAACAGGAGTATCCGGGAACGTTTGCATATCTGAGCGCCTGTTACGATCTGCTTGTACCAAAGTGCTTAAACCATGGCGTCGGGCGTGATATTAAAAACGCGACACATGAAAACTGGTATCAGTATGGCAGGACACAGGCGCTGACAGCGTTTGTCCATACGCCAAAACTGATTGTGCGCGTCTTAAGCAAGCAGCCGATGTATGCTTATGATACACAGGATATGTTAATCGCTTCCGGCGGTACGGCTGGGTACTGTGCTATTGCGGCGCTGCCGGACTGCAGCTATGACCTGGCATATATTCAGGCGTGGCTGAACCATCCGTATACAGAACAGCTGCTGCGTACGATGGGAAGTGATTTTGAAGGCGGATTCACGGCGCGCGGGACTTACCTGCTGAAAAAAATACCTTTTTTGGAACTGGATTTTCAGCATCCGGGTCAGAAGGCCGCGTATGAAGAAGTCGTGTTGTGTGCAAAACAAATATATGCATTAAATCAGGCTTGCAGCGAAAAGCCGGATAAGACAATGAAGGAAGTGGCGCAGCGGGAAAAAGAAAAGCTGATCAGCCGTATCGAAGCACGGATTACCAGTATTTATCAGCTGCAGTTCCAGGAGACGATATGATTTTAAAGGAAGACAGTACAGAGCAAAAGTTAAGGGGCGCTTATTATACACCACAAAAAGCCGCCCGCAAGATGGCAGAATTTTTCAAAGATCTGCCGATCCGTACCATCCTGGAGCCAAGCTGCGGGAACGGGGTGTTTGTGGAAGCGGCGCTGGATCACGGCTTGCTGGACGATGACGGGACAATGACAGCGATTGAAATTGAAGCATCTGCAGTGCAGCAGACAGGCGAGCGGATTGGACAGCAGGAAAATATCCGGCTGCTGCATATGGATTTTTTCCAGTATTATGAACAGCACAAAGAAGATCCTGGCTACGACCTGATTTTGGGTAACCCGCCTTATATCCGCTATCAGTATTTAAAGGAGCAGCAGCGGGAAGAAATGTCCCGGATTTTGACGGAACATGGAATGAAGGCAAATAAGCTGATCAATACCTGGGTTGGTTTTTTGGTAGCATGTGTACATCTGCTGAATGAAACAGGAAAGATTGCGTTTGTGATTCCGGCGGAAATCCTCCAGGTGGCATATGCGCAGGAGCTGCGTTCCTTTCTGGCGAGAGAGCTGTCACAAATCACACTGCTTACCTTTGAAGAACTGGTATTTCCGGATATTGAACAAGAGATACTGATTCTGATCGGAGAAAAAGGAGAACAGGAAAAAGGCATCCGTATTATGGAGTTAAACAACCTGGACGACCTGGATACACTGGATCTGGACACAAATGGTTTTCAGAAGCTTTCACATGTCCAGGAAAAATGGACCAAATATTTTATGAATGCCAAGGAAAACAAGCTGGTCACATGTTTGCGCAAGGACAAACGCTTTCGTAAAATGTCCGATCTGGCGCTGATTAATATTGGAATTACGACCGGAAATAATAAGTATTTTTCCGTAACCCAAAAGGCGGTAGAAGAATACGAATTGGAAGAGGTCGTACGCCCGCTGATTGGACGCAGTTCCCATGCTGGCAGCGTTTACTTTCAAAAAGAAGACTGGATGAAAAACGTCAGAAATGGAAAGGCCGCTTATCTGATCGACTTTCCGGATGTACCAGTGGAACAGTATCCGGACAGCCATAAACGGTATATTGCCAAAGGAGAGGAAAATCACGACCATGAGGGATACAAATGCAGTATCCGCGAACGCTGGTACCGTGTCCCGTCGATCTGGGTTCCGGATGCGTTTTTTCTGCGGAGAAATAATTTATATCCGAAATTTGTCTTAAACTGCTGTAACGCGGTGTCTACAGATACCATGCACCGGATCAAATTTTACGAAGGCGTAGATCCGCAGAAGGCAGTTCTTTCCTATTATAACAGCATCTCATTTGCATTCACGGAACTATGCGGACGAAGTTATGGCGGGGGCGTACTGGAAATTCTGCCGGGAGAACTTGGAAATGTGATTCTGCCTGTATTTGATGATCTATCTACGGAACAAGTGCAAAAGATACTGCTTCAGGTGGACCGTATGGTGCGCAAAAAGGATGCCATTGAAGAGGTACTGGATCTGGTGGATCAGGAACTGCTCGTGGATGGCCTTGGGATTGATCGGGAAGTGTGTACGACAGCCAGGAAGATCTGGAAGAAGATGCAGCGGCGCAGATTGAAAAGAGGATGATGGATCTTTATTTTTTGTTATTCGGACATATTTGTCTTAAAATCTTCCGCGCACCAATAAAATCCGCCAGGCGCCGCCGATCAAACTTCCAATCGGCACAGAGCGGCTTTTTTCCAGCAGGCTGACATAAGGATACACATGATGAAAACCTTTCACTGAAGCAAATAGAAAATAAGCGCCCCCAAACAGCAAAAACACCATCACTGTCCTGCGGTAGCGCTGTTTCTGCGCTGCATCCGCCGTATCCAGCCGATCAGACGCGAGAATATCCGGAATCGCAATCAAAGAAAATACAAACGGATAAACGGCAAAACGCTCTAAAATAAAATGTTTTGTAATAAACAGGCTGATCAGGCATTGATATAAGGCGCTGTTCAGATAAATCGAGCGGTCAGCGTCGTCACTGATGCGGTTTCGGAACAAGTAAATCAGCAGGCAGTAAATCAAAGACGGCAGGATATATTCCCAAGTGCTGGAGTTCCAGAAATAAGTTTGGTCATAGACCGCGTATTTTTCCGGCAGCAGCGGACGCACAAAACGAAAAAGCGGTTCAAAAAACAGATATCCGGCTAATGCTGTAACGATCAGGCATATCGTTATTTTTTTTGATAATCGGATCAGCAGCAAAAAATAAAGAGGAAATACAAACCACAAAGAGTTGTGGAAAAGTCCGCCAAGAAAGATACAGGCAGAATAAGGCGCCAGGCGCCTGCTTTTCAGGAAAGGATAGGCAAACAGGAAAAAGCACAATGCGACAGACTGACGCATCAGGTTCATATCATAAGCCAGAAACTGCAGCGTTATGTAAAGGTAGACGCTGATCCAAGCCGATTTGGAATAATGGGCAATAAACCATACGGCAGAAAAGAGCAAAAACAGGCTGATGCCAGTGATCAGCAGCTGAAACGGCAGGCCGCACAGGTTAAAACATTTGCATACGACAAAAAAAAGCGGTTCATACCAGAAAGTTTTCAGGATCTCAGACATGGACATGGAGGCTGTCATCTCGTAGATATCACGGTAGGAAAAATAATCAAAGCCGATTGCGTACCGGAAAGAGCATAGAAAAACAAGACTGCTAAATACAACAGCGAGATAGAGCGGCATACGCGTTTGTTTTTTCTTCTTTTCGGTCAGATAATAACCAAGTCCTGTCAGGATGATAATGGTAATATAATAAATGGCCATGATGGTTTCCTTTCTGTGCGTCTTTGTTCAGGAAATCCAGCCCGTTTGAACATATGTAGTAAACGGACTGGATTCCGCTGCGGTCCGTAAGGACTGCACGATTTATAGGCACATACGATACCAGATGCTGATTTTGATTATGTGTAAAATGTGCCTGTTATGGGTAGATTTCTTATAACATTTTACTTCTGCGGATCTGAAGTCTTGCTGACAACGAAGGTCGGCGTTACATTGAATGTTGCGCTTTCAGAAACATCTTGTCCTAACGTACCTACAACGTACATAGCGCCTTCCTGGTTGGAATCCAGGATCAGGACATTCATATCCTGTGCTTCGTTCTTTTTCAGCCATCTTGCCTGGGATAAGTCTTTCGGCATTTCGCCGTCAGCGCCTTCCTGCTTTAAGCCAATGGCAATATCATTCGGTCCGACAGCGCCTGTATCGCTCCATCCTACGTTCGGCATTTTGTCCATATCGACTTTGGTATATGCAACGTCTACCTGAACCGGAACGTTAGAGTTATTTTTCACGTTGATTCTTGGAGAAATAACCTTGTTCTGTGTGGAAAGGCTGCTGCTTAAGTTGAAAGGAACAAACGTCGGCATAGTAACGGAGAGGATCGTAGGTTCGATGGTACCAACCATCTCCATCTGGCCGGAACCGCCAACCGGAATATCCCTGGTAGAAGTAATTTCAGCGGCAGATGCAACAGTGGAAAACATAAGAGTTGCTGCTAAAGCAAGCTGTAAACAAAGTGACTTTTTCTTCATATGTGCCTCCTGTCCGCATCGGTATCGTATGTATTTGACGAATACAAATGGTTAATTCTGGATACTGAGTGTAATTTGCGCACCCGTCTGCCCAATAAACTCTGTGGTTTCTTCATCGTAGGCAGAGAAGTAAGCAGTGGCTTCGTAACTGCCTTTTTCCAGTACTTTATCCAGTTTTACTTTCTCGATGTAGGAGCCTGGTTTGATCAGTTTGGAAGCGTAGACTTCTTCTTCCGTGTCGTCAACCACAATACGCACCTGCAAAAGCTTGGCGTTGTTGCCAGGGTTTTCAATCAGCAGATTTCCTTCAGAGGTGCCGTTTAGGAACACTGGTGAAGTGTTGATGGAAAACGCGATGACGCTGCGGTCGAGCAGGTCCTGAAGTTCTTTTCTGCGCTGGTCGATATCGATACCCGGCAGAATACCTACGGTCGCATTATCATCAAACAGCGGGTCTTTGTTGTCCTGCGGCTTGTAGAACAAAAAATAACAAACTGCTACGGTGATGGCGATCAGCAAAAGGATTCCGATTACGGTCAATGTACGTTTTTTGCCTTTGCTCATGGTTCTTATGCCCTCCTTTGTGAAAAATGGGTAACATAGTTGTTTTACGGTTCTCATTATATGTAGAATTTTGGAAAAATACAAGGAAAACTTATCGACATAGTTCGACAATATTCGACAAATATGGTCTGAAAAGGCTGATTTTTGGGCATTGTTGAAAAAGGAACAAAGTGAAAAAAATGTGGAAATTTTAGAAATAATGTCGAATAAAAGAGATACGGACTGCTGACAGATGTAACAGCTCAATGCTGATCTGAACTGTTACGGCGGTTTATATTTTTAGTTTTTATCTTTGCTGCACACGCACATGCACCGGATCACCCGGCTGCTTTGCGATTTTTTGCCGGATATCTTTGCGTATCCCTATGATATAGCAGATCGAACCGTCTGGATGCTTTACGCCCATATTTACGACGCTTCCGTCATACGGCTCGCCGTCGAATTCTACATGTACTTTTGCGCGTCCGGAATGAAACTCCTCTCTGACGTCATACGGAAATGCGACATAGGCGCCTCCTTTTTTCTCTGCTTCCTGAATCACAGTATCATATTCGTAAACTTTTGCTGTCATAGAAAACTCCTTTCTGCCAATTGGATCGATCTGGCTGGAAATTTCATTTTGCTTTGCGATTTTACTATAATATAACCAGAACTGAAAAACAAGATGCATCATCCTTGCATTTCCATTCTGCTCACGTTATAATGTTACTGTTCGCGGCTAACAGCGTGAACGGCAGCATTTGACCATATTTATCGCAACGATACAAAAAAGAGGAATATCACTATGTCAGGTTCAACATTCGGAAAAAATTTTAAAATTACTACATGGGGTGAATCCCACGGCGTCGGCGTCGGCGTCGTTATTGACGGCTGTCCGGCTGGCCTGCCGCTTACAGAAGACGAGATCCAGACCTGGTTAGACCGGCGCAAACCGGGCCAGTCCAGGTTCAGTACGCCGCGCAAAGAAGACGATAAGGTTTCCATCCAGTCCGGCGTTTTTGAGGGCCGTACTACCGGAACTCCGATCTCGCTCGTCGTTTACAACAAAAACCAGCGTTCCGCAGATTACAGCGAAATCGCGTCCTACTATCGTCCGGGACATGCAGATTACACGTTTGATCAAAAATACGGTTTCCGCGATTACCGCGGCGGCGGCCGTTCTTCTGCCCGTGAAACGGTCGGCCGGGTAGCGGCAGGCGCTGTTGCGGCCAAGCTGCTTGAACGATTGGGCATCCGTTTTTTGACTTATGTCAAAAGCATTGGCCCTGTCGCCATCGATCCTGCCCGCTTTGACGCGGCTGAGATCTGTAAAAACCCGCTTTGCATGCCGGATGCACAGGCTGCGGCGGATGCACAGTCCTATCTTCAGACATGTATGCAGTCCGGCAATTCATCCGGCGGAATCATAGAAGGCATTATTACCGGGGTTCCTGCAGGCATTGGGGAACCGGTTTTTGGAAAGCTGGACAGTGAACTGGCAAGAGCCATATTTTCTATTGGCGCAGTCAAAGGCTTTGAAATCGGCGATGGCTTTGAAGCAGCGCGTGCAACGGGGCTTTCTAATAACGACGCGTTTTATTACGACGAAACAGGCAAATTATGCAAAAAAACAAATCATGCCGGAGGGATTCTCGGAGGAATCAGCGACGGAGACGATATTATTTACCGGGCGGCATTCAAGCCGACGCCTTCCATCAGCGCAAAGCAGGACACCGTGACAAAAAACGGCGAAAATATATCTGTCTGTGTCAAGGGACGGCATGATCCGGTGATTGTACCGCGCGCCGTAGTTGTGGTAGAAGCAATGAGTGCGCTGACTTTGGCGGATGCTGTGTTGGAAAATATGGCTGCGCAGGCGGACATTGTGGCTCATTTTTATCAGCATTTGTGAAGCAAAAAAATTGCTTGCACATTGCGGGAGACATTGCTATAATAGATTTGCAAACAAAAACACGTGGGGAGTCCATACGAATGGGCTGAGAGTAAGCTGATCGTGCTTAGACCCGGAACCTGATTTGGATCATGCCAACGTAGGGAAGTATTAGATTCGTCCGGATGGATGTTATCCGGAAAGTGACGAAATACAAGACGGTACCCGGCATGGGTATCGTTTTTTTATTCTTATTACGCATGAAGACAGTCGCTAAGACAGGAGGGATCAAATGAACGGCAGGAAAGAAGACCTGCTTTTGTACGCGGTAACGGACCGCAGATGGCTGCAGGGGAGTACCTTATACAAACAGGTGTACGAAGCTCTGGAAGGCGGGATCACGATGCTGCAGCTGCGTGAAAAAAAGATGGCAGAGCAGGAATTTTTAGAAGAAGCGGTGCGGATGAAGCGGCTGTGCGATCAATATCATGTGCCGCTGATCATCAACGATCATCCGGCAATTGCAAAAAAAGCAGGCGCAGACGGCGTACATATCGGGCAGAAAGATCAGGATCTTTGCAGTACGCGTGCCATGCTTGGCCCGGACAAAATCATTGGCGTGTCTGCAAGAACCGTGGAACAGGCAATGCTGGCACAGGAGCAGGGAGCAGATTATCTTGGAGTCGGCGCAGTTTTTGAGACAGGAACCAAACAGGACGCCCAAGTAATTCCGCTCGAACGATTGGCAGAGATCTGCCAGTCTGTTACGATTCCGGTAGTAGCGATCGGAGGTATTACAAAAGAACGCATGGGCAGGCTCGAAGGCAGCGGGATCAGCGGGGTTGCCGTAGTGAGTGCGGTTTTTGCACAGAAAAATATCCGGCGGTCCGTGCGTCAGCTTAAGGAGCAGGCGATGCAAATGATTCCGCAAGCCGGACACGAACGTTTATTAGAAATATCTGCACCGAAAGATGCAGGGGAACAGTACCATGGGTGATCGGAATGGTTATGATACAAGGGGGTTTCATGGCATTATTTTATGAACAGTTTGTAAAAAGGGAGAACGTGGAAGGGATGATCTTTGATGTGGACGGAACGCTGCTGGATTCCATGCCAGTCTGGGCGCACAGCGGAGAACGTTATCTGGCCACGCTCGGTGTGAGCGCGCCGTCATCTTTAGGGAGGATTTTATTTTCCATGACGATGCAGCAGGGAGCAGCGTATATCAAAAATACATTTGGATTAGAGCAGACCGCTGATCAGATTCAGGCTGGCATTATCGGTATTGTGGAAGAGGCCTACCGGAACGAAACCGGGTACAAACGGGCGGCAGATTTGTTTTTAAAGGCGCTGCATGCGGCAGGGGTGCCTATGGCCGTTGTGACTTCCAATGACCGGCCGCTGGTACAGGCAGCGTTTGAGCGTCTTGGAATGATGTCTTATTTTACTGAAATTCTGACTTGCCGGGAATTTGGCAGCGGCAAAGACAGCCCGGAGATTTTCCATGCAGCGGCTGGGAAAATAGGCGCGCCGCCGTCTGGCATATGGGTTGTGGAAGACGGCCTGTATGCGATCCGTACAGCGAAAAAGGCGGGTTACCGGGTAATCGGTGTGGCGGATGAGGCCAGCAGAGAGGATGCGGAAAACATCCGGCGGCTGGCGGATTATTTTATTACCGATTATGCAGAAAATGTATGGAACGAAGGGAAAGCATAAAGGAGAAAATGCGAATGAGAGAATATGCAACACAGATGGAAGCTGCCCGCAAAGGCATTTATACAAAGGAGTTAAAGAACGTAGCAGAAAAAGAACAGATCCCGCCGGAAGAACTGCTGCCGCTGGCAGCTGAAGGAAAAGTGGTGATCTGCGCAAATAAAAACCATACCTGCATAGACCCGCAGGGGATCGGATCTATGCTGCGTACCAAGATCAATGTCAATCTCGGGGTGTCCCGTGACTGCAAGGATTATAACATCGAAATGCAAAAAGTAATGGAAGCCGTAAATATGGGCGCTCATGCGATTATGGATCTGTCTTCTCACGGGGATACGATTCCGTTTCGCCGCAAATTGACGGCGGAATGTCCGGCGATCATTGGTACGGTTCCGGTGTATGATGCGGTGATCCATTATCAAAGGGATCTGGATAAGCTGACGGCGCAGGATTTTATCGACGTGGTGCGTCTGCATGCGCAGGATGGCGTGGATTTTGTTACGCTGCACTGTGGAATTACGCGAAAGACCATTGATCAGATCCGCAGTCATAAACGGAAAATGAATATTGTATCCCGGGGCGGGTCGCTTGTCTTTGCATGGATGTGTATGACGGGAAACGAAAATCCATTTTACGAGTATTATGATGAAATCCTCTCGATCTGCCGCGAATATGATGTTACGATTTCCCTGGGTGACGCGTGCCGTCCGGGGTGCCTGGCGGACGCGTCGGATGTCTGCCAGATCGAAGAGCTGGTGCGGCTGGGGGAATTGACAAAACGTGCCTGGGAACGGGACGTACAGGTAATGGTAGAGGGGCCGGGGCATATGCCGATGGACCAGATTGCGGCAAATATGAAAATCCAGCAATCAATCTGCGGCGGGGCGCCGTTTTATGTGCTGGGACCATTAGTTACAGATATTGCGCCTGGTTATGATCATATTACTTCTGCGATTGGCGGAGCCATCGCGGCGGCAAGCGGAGCGGCGTTTTTATGTTATGTAACTCCAGCGGAGCATTTGGCGCTTCCAAATGTAGAGGACGTCAGACAAGGCATTATTGCTTCCAGGATCGCGGCGCATGCGGCGGATCTTGCAAAAGGGGTGCGCGGCGCAAGGGAAATGGATGATCGTATGGCAGACGCGAGAAAAGAGCTGGACTGGGAAGCACAGTGGGCGTGCGCGATAGATGGTAAGACGGCAAAGCGCATCCGGGAAGAGCGAAAACCCGAACATGAGGATACTTGTTCGATGTGCGGTAAGTTTTGTGCGGTGCGCAGTATGAATAAGGCATTGGCTGGGGAACATATTGATATCCTGTAACGCATATGGAACGGCTGCAGGATACAAAAGAGGGCTGAATGATTCAGCTCTCTTTTTGTATACAGGAGCTGGCATGATACAACAGTTCTGTGGGTGATCGGAACGGTTACTGCAGGATATCTGAAATGTACACGGTTTTACCTGAAAAATTTCATATACATGAAAAGACAAAATATGATAAATTTATTCATATTTCACGTTTTTTACAAAAGTTCATATACGTTGAAACCAGCGTTCGGCAGTGCCTTAGACAGATTGAAACAAGTCAGCCGCAGGAAGTAGAAATAAGATTGAAGATTCTGAAAGGAATATACATGAAAGCAATATTTATAAAAGAAGCATTTAAGAATATGAAAATAGCTGTATATTACAAACTGTTTGCAGCTGCATTAGCAATTTTATCTGTTTTGCTTATCTGTCGCGGCAGCGCTTTTCATAAACCGGATCGGCGGCGGGCAATGGATCAAACGCACAAAACCACAGTTACAGTCTGGGTATGGGGTGAAGATTTTAATATGACGGCAGTCAGGGAAGCGGCAGCAGTGTATCAAAAGCGTGAGCCGGATGTTTCTTTTGAGATGCTTTTAATGACGCAGGAAGAAATAGAAGCGCGATTAAAATCCTTACTGGTGACCGGAAGTCACAGGCTTCTGCCGGATCTTGTACTGATTGCGGATTATCGGATTCCGTATTTTCTGCACAACTATAAGGATGAATTTCTGCCGCTGGGAGATCTTATAGACCTTTCGGAGTATGCGCTCTGCAAGACCGGGGTGAACCAAATCGAGGGTGTGGTCTACGGCGTACCGTTTGACAGTGGAGCGGCGGGCCTTTTTTACCGGCTGGACCTGATCCGGCAGGCAGGTTTTCGGGAGCAGGACATGCAGGATCTGACCTGGGAACAATATATCCGCATTGGCAAAAAGGTAAAGGCAAAGACCGGAAAAGCGATGCTGGCATGCAATCCGGCGGATCCTGCGCTGATCCGTATGCTGCTGCTGCGCGCGGGTTCCTGGTATACAGACGTATCCGGCAGGCTGGATCTTGCGGGCAATACGGTTATGGAGGAAGCGATGCGGCTGTATCAAAAGATCGTGCAGTCCGGCATTACGCTGACGGTTGCGGACTGGAATCAGTTTACGCATGCGTTTTGGGAAGGGGAGGTAGCTACAGTTATGACCGGATCTTGGATTACGGCCAGCATTTCCAGGCGGGAGCAGCAGAAAGGATTGTGGCGGATGACGTCGGTACCGCGGCAGGAGGCAGATCTGTCTGCAAGTGCATCCGCGGCAGGAGGCAGCGGCTGGTATATCTTCCGGTACGCGGACGGGGCGCAGCAGGCGAAACAGTTTTTAGCACAGACGTTTGCGTCAGATCAAAAACTGCTTGCAGATCTTACCGAAAAAATCGGCCTGGTCAGCGCATGGAACCCGGCGCATCGTCATGCCGTTTACCAAAAGACGCAGCCGTTTTATGGAAACCAAAAGATTTATCAGGATCTGATCCGATGGACGAATGAGATTCCTCAGGTAAATTACGGGGCGCATACGTATGAAGCGGAACTGATCGTAGCGGATGCGCTGCAGCAGGTATTGGACGGACAGGACATTCCAAAGGTACTTGCGCACTATCAAAAGAAATACGAATGGTAATCAAAATTTATAGCATCAGGACAAAATAAAAAGAACAGGGGGAAAGGCAGAGATGTATTGCAAAGTATTGATCATAGAGGATGAATATATTATGCGTCAGGGAATCCGTCATATGATTGAATGGGAAAAGGAAGGCTACCAGCTGATCGGGGAAGCTTCCAACGGAGAAGAAGGGCTTGCCATAATGGAACAAGATCAGCCGGATATTATATTGGCGGATATCGTTATGCCGGTATTGGACGGCATGGAGTTGTCGCTGATTGTGAAAAAGCGGTTTCCGCAGATCAGGCTGATTATGCTAAGCAGTTACGATAATTTTGAATATGTCAAACAAACATTGTTAAACGGGGCCTGCGATTATATATTAAAACCATCTTTAAATCCAAAGACACTGATCGGCGTGCTGGACCAGACAGCTGCTTTGATTCCCGGCATGTGCATCAGCAAACAGAGCGGCGCTTCTATTAACGAAAAATTAAATCGGTATTTGAGCGGCTATGAGACAGACCTGACGGAAGGGGATTTCCGAAAGCGGTTCCCTTATACAAAGTGCTGCCTGCTGTTATCCAAAGACAGTATCGGGCAGACAGGCAGGAACGAAGACGCGATCGGACTTGTACGGCTGTTAAAAGAATACTGGCAGCAGCAGGAAGACTATGAATCCGAAGTGCTGTTTGCCGGCGGGGAAGTATGCGTGGTATTGCTGAATTACCGTATCCGGGATCAGGAGAAAATCTTGTGCGAGGCCAGGCAGTGTATCCGGAAAGTACGCAGCTGCTATCCGGACAGCTTTTGGATCCATGGAGATACGTTTGACAGTCTGGCCGGGCTGCAGCAGTATTACAGACAGGCATTAAGTCTGGCCGGGCTGCAGTTTTATTACAAGGATACAGATTTACTATATGCGGCGGACAGCAGGGAGCGCAGGGAAGCAGAACGTTTTTCTTATGAACAGTACGCCGGGCTGTTGAGCAGCTGGAATTTCAGCGAAGCGCTTAAGCAGCTGGAAGCATATATAACCAATCTGTGCAGCTGCACGATAGAGGAAGACCTGCTGAAAAATACAGCAAAGACGCTGGTCTATCATTTTCTGCTGGAAAAAGAAAAAGCGGACGGGAAAATGTGGTTTCCATGCGCGGAGATTTTCCGAACGATTGACCACAGCCGTTACCTGCAGGATTTTCAAAAGGAGTTTGACCGGATTCTGCATAACTTACAGCAGTTATGCAAAGAAACCGCCAGGACGAACGATAACCTGGAAGAAATTATTCTCTATATCAAAGAAAATTACGCACAGAATCTGGAACTTAACAACATTGCAAAAAAATTCAATTATAATTATAACTACTTATCCACCTGTTTTAATAAAAAAATGAACGAAAGTTTTTCGGAATATCTGAACCGGATTCGCATAGAAAAGGCTTGTGAGATTCTCCAGTCTTCCTCCTGTTCCATTGCCCGGATCAGTGAAATGGTAGGATATTCAGATCCGAGCTATTTTTCCAGAATCTTTAAAAATCACAAGGGAAGGACGCCGTCGCAGTGGAAACGGCGCAACAGTCAGACATGAAGCAGATCCATTTGAACAGCCTGTTTTTAAAACTGGCATTGTCAGTCCTGACAGGTATGGCAGTGTTAGCCGCCAGCCTGTCCTGGCTTACGATTCGTACATCCGGGCAGATATTTTCAGAAATGTTTTCCGCTTCCCAGAGAAAAATCTTTGGCCAGATCGAAGAGCGGTTTTACCAGATGTACATGAATCTGGCAGAAATTGCAAATACCGTGGCCGATGATGCAGCTGTGCAGACTTATCTGACCGCGGAACAATTAGATGGCGTCAAGGGCCAGAAGCTGACATGGCAGATGCAGTCACAGATCCGCCGCACCAGCATCCGCCAGCGCCCCAATCTTACACTGTTTCTGGCTGGCGCGGACGACAGAAGCTATCTATGCAGCCAGGGAGACGTTGTCCGTGTACCATACGCAGAGCTTTTAGAATATCCGGTCACTCAAAAAGCAAGAGAACAGCCAGGGCGGCTTGTCTGTAATTATATGCAGTCCGGCTTTACCGACACGATGAAAAACGTGCCGGTTATTGCAGCCTGCCGCACCATTACGGACGGACGCGGCCATACGGCCGGATATTTATGGCTGCTGATGAAAGAATCCGAAGTACGGGCATTTTACAATTGCTTTCTGACCGGGATCAGCGATATCGTCGTATTCAACCAGGAAGGAGAAGTAATATCCACGAACAATCCGCGCTACCGCAAGGATCAGAACGAGGAACTCTCCAGACTCTTGGAGGTAGTCGCGCAGGCCAGGAAAAGCCGGGTATATGCCACCGAAGAAGTCAGAAACGGGGAGACAGTCTGCTATCTGGTGCAGCAATTTACCAATTCAGACTTTGTGATCGCAGGAGTGGTAAACGCCAGGCAGACTTTTTACGAAGCCTACGGACTATATCGGAATATCCTGATCACAATCCTTGTGGCCTGTTCCATGATGGTGCCTGTATTTATCCTTGTACGCCGTCAGACACGTCCGGTCAGCCGCCTTGCCGCAAGTATGCGGGAGCAGAAGCAGCGCCGTTTTACCGGATCTGTACCCGTCGAAGGCACAGACGAGATCCGGGAACTATCAAAGACCTATAACGAAATGATCACCGACCTGAATCTCTATATCCGCAAAGTCGTAGAGACAGAAGAAGCAAAACGCACAGCCGAGCTTCACGCGCTGCAGATGCAGATCCATCCGCATTTTATCTACAATACACTGGCAGGCATCAAATGGCTGATTCTGCAAAGAGACACGAAACAATCCCTTGCAGTCTTAGACGCATTTATCGCACTGCTGCGCAACACCATCAGCAACGCAGACGCATTCATTACAATCCGACAGGAAGAACAAAACCTGCGCAATTATATCCAGATTATCCAGACACGCTATGGCAGCAAAATCCAAGCAGGTTTTTATATCCAGCCAGAATGCATGGAAGCAAAAATACCAAAGCTCACGCTCCAGCCTTTGCTGGAAAACGCATTTTTCCACGCCTTCCCAAACGGACAGCGCGGCACCGTCAATATCCTTATCCACCACACCGGAAAACAACTGCGAATCGAAATCGAAGACGACGGCATCGGCATCAAAAAAGACAGCACCTGCGATCCATCCATCCACAAAGAAACACCCGGCACCTCCAAAGAACACTTTACAGGAATCGGAATCCGCAACGTAGACGAACGTCTTAAAATCCTGTACGGCCCCGCCTACGGAATAACCATAGACAGCAAACCAGGCCGCGGAACAACCGTAAAAGTCCAAATTCCTTATGAATTGTATAATCAAAATGAAAGAAGGACATTCAAGGGGCGTTTTTAGCGGAGGTGAAATCCAGCGCTTACGGAGACTTAGACAGGAGGCCCACACGCCGACTGTCTTAGTCGCAGTTAGCGATTCGTGTACCGCAGCGTTGCCCCAGTCCGCCCAGAGTATGTCTCCCAGCCAACGCAAAGCCCCCGGCCCGCAGAGTCGTCCGCATCACCATCATCTCCTCCCAATCCCAATCACAAAACTTTCGCAATCCGAAGCAACGTTTCCTGCTTTTCCCGCTGCATCGACCGAATCACATGCACCAGCTCTTTTTCTACCACCGTTACCGGATCATGGTATTCATTTTCCAGCAGATAATCTATCGTAATATCCAAAGCATTGCAGATCTGAACGAGAAGAGTCAAAGAGACCTTTACTTTGTTCGTTTCAATATTGCTGATATGGGATACATTGACGCCAGTAATATTTGCAAGGCTTTCCTGCGTCAGTTTTTTACCGGTTCTGATCTCTTTGATCCGCTGCCCAATAAAAGAAAAATCCAGTTCCTGCATATAAAAACACTCCTCAAATTTTTTTATTTTAGATATTGTAATATTTATTTTGAAAGCGTATAATGATGCGTAGCTAGTAAATATATAGTGATACATT
Organism: Lachnospiraceae bacterium; assembly: GCA_009774535.1. Lineage (GTDB taxonomy): Bacteria > Bacillota > Clostridia > Lachnospirales > Lachnospiraceae > Eubacterium_J. The sequence goes on along the minus strand of VSNY01000005.1, from coordinate 13,359 downwards.
AAGTATATGGCGTATCTATAAAGATATGCAGGTTGTAAGAGGATGGTTTGCCGTAAATGTCTTAATCTTTTCTTAAGTTATCTAAAAAACACTTGAGCGATTCCAAAACCCTTGTTATACTAATAAGCGGAGTGTGGTTGTATCATTAGAAGTATCGCTGTGTTTGGTTTCTGTGAAAAAGCTTAAGATCAGACAGCGAAATGAAAAAGAAGGATAGGAGAGTGATATGGAGAAAAGACTAAAAATATCTGCTTTGATCCCGAAACAGCATATAATCCCGCTGATTTTTGCATTTACATTTAATATGGCGGTATATATGGGCGCAAGGGCGATTGCAGGGGAATGGAAGCATTATCATATCGAAGGGCCGCTGGACGGGCTGATTCCGTTATGGACGCCGTCGGCTGCAGTCTATCTGGGATGCTATCTGTTTTGGACTTTGAATTATGTGTTGATCGCGCGGCAGGGAAAAAATGATGTATGCCGGTTTTTTGCTGCGGATGTTCTTTCCAGGATCGTTTGCTTTGTGATTTATCTGATGTTTCCAACGACGAATACAAGGCCCGTCATTGAGCCGGATGGATTCTGGAATCAGACGATGCTGCTGGTCTATGAAATAGACGCGGCGGATAATCTGTTTCCGTCGATTCACTGCCTGGTGAGCTGGTTTTGTTATATCGGGCTGCGGGGAAGGAAAGAAATTCCGCTTTGGTACCGGGGCGCGTCTTTGGTAATGGCGGTGCTGGTCTGCATTTCAACGCTGACGACAAAGCAGCATGTTGTGATCGATGTGTTTGGCGGCGTCTTTCTGGCGGAGATTTGCTACTGGATTGCGAAAAAGCCGCTGATTTGGGAGAGTTATGAAAAAGTCCTGGACTTTATAAATAGAAAGATTTATACGAAAGGAACTGTGGATGCAGGATAAAAAGAAAGTGGTCGGGAATGCGGTTTTCCTGTTTCTTGTTTTTGGACTTACGATCTATGGAGTATTTCATGGGGAAGATCTGAATGCTATGATGCAGGCAATCCGGCAGGCGGATATCCGCTGGCTGGCGGCAGGTGTATGTTTGGTTCTTATTTATATTTGGGGAGAATCGATTATTATCTGGTATATGATGCGTTCGTTTCGTATCTGTCTTAAGAAAAGGATCTGTTTCCTGTTTTCATCGGTGGGATTTTTTTTCAGCTGCATTACGCCTTCTGCGACCGGAGGGCAGCCGATGCAGATCTATTATATGAATAAGGAGAAGATTCCGGTTCCGGTCGCGACGGTGATCTTAATGATCGTAACGATCACTTATAAGCTGGTGCTGGTGGTGATTGGCGTCGGGATTGTGCTGTTTGGACAGCCATTTTTGCACCGGTATCTGGAAAGGATTCTTCCGGTTTATGTGCTGGGGGTTGCCTTAAATGTGTTTTGCGTCAGCTTTATGACCGTGCTGGTCTTTCATCCGGTTTTGGCGGAACGGATCATTTTGACCGTGATGGACTGGCTGGAAAAGTTTTGCCTGATCCGCAAAAAAAAGTCCCGGCGCACAAAATTCCGGAATTCTATGGATGTGTACCGGGAGACAGCAGAATATTTAAAAGAACATAAAATGGTGATTGTCAATGTTATTGGAATCACTTTTATACAGCGTCTGGCGTTATTTGGCGTGACATGGATGGTATATCGTGCGTTTGGTCTTAACGGGACGCCGATGTGGGATGTGGTGCTGCTGCAAGGGGTGATCTCCGTCTCTGTAGATATGCTGCCGCTTCCCGGCGGTATGGGGATTAGTGAGTCGTTGTTTTTAAAAATATTCCCGGCGGTATTTGCGTCTGTGACACTGCCTGCGATGGTACTTTCGCGCGGGCTTGGGTATTACACCCAGCTTTTGATCAGCGCGCTGTTTACAGTTGTAGCGCAGTTTTATTATATGAGGAAGGCTGCAAAAGATTAAATGAATTTAGGAGAACGTACATGCTGGGTGTTTGGGATTATACGGTAATACTGACTTATATCAGCTTTGCATCGGCTGGGATAGGTATCTTTTGTGCAATGTCGATGCGTGTGCAGTGGGCGATTTTCTGCCTTGCGTGTTCCGGACTGTGTGATATGTTTGATGGAAAAGTAGCGAGGACGAAAAAAGACCGGACAGAAGATGAGAAAAAGTTTGGGATACAAATTGATTCGTTATGCGATATTGTCTGTTTTGGCATTCTGCCGATGACCATCTGTTATAAAAGCGGAATGAACCGGCTGTTCAGTGTTGCCGTTTTAGTATTATACGGACTGGCAGGTCTGGTGCGTCTGGCGCATTTTAATGTTATGGAAGAAAAGCGCCAGCAGGAGACAAGCGAGGATAAGAAATATTATCAGGGTCTTCCGATCACATCTATGGCGATTGCGCTGCCGCTGCTGTTTGTGCTTTCGCCGCTGCTGCCGGGGCCGAAAGTATTTCTGATCGCGATGCATGTGCTGGTTATGGTGGTAGGAGCGTTATTTATCGTAGATTTTAAACTGCGCAAACCGACCGTGATGGAGATTATTCTGATTACCGGGGTGGTTGCGCTGGCAGTCGTGATTCTGATCTTTATCGGGCGCAGCTGGTGGGTGTTTATCCGCCACGCGAAATTTCCGCCGTCTCTCTTTCGGTAACTGTCAGGCATACACAGCTGACTGCCAAAGTACAGGTCAGAAACGACAGTAACATCAAAACAGGCAGCTGTCCGGCTGGTTCGGGCAGCTGCCGCAAGATCTAAGACTGCAGGTCGGAAAGGAGCAATATTGATGCGTTTGACGGCAGATCGCAGAGGAAATATCGAAAAAGAATGGTCCATGCAGGATTGCCTGCTGGAAGGATTATACAGGCACCGGGCAGGGCGGATGCTGCTGCAGCCGCTGCTTTCGCCGCGTATGTCCAGAATGGGCGCAAAGGTGATGGACGCCAGGGTTTCGGCATTATGGATTCCATTTTTTATCCGTCACCATGCGATTGCGATGGAAGATTATGAGCGGGTACGTTACCGCTCATTTAATGATTTTTTTACAAGAAAACTGGCCGAAGGAGCCAGAACGGTAGAACAGGCGCCGCAAGTCTTTGTCAGTCCGTGTGACAGCAGGCTGAGTGTCTGTAAGATTGACGACGCGTGTACGTTTTCAGTCAAGCATACGGTCTATACCGTGGAGAGCCTGTTAAAGAGCCGCAGATTGGCAGAACGGTTTGCCGGGGGATTTGTGTGGGTGTTCCGGCTGTGTGTAGACGATTATCACCGGTATATTTATGTGGATCATGGGATGACCTCAAAATACTACCGCATTCCGGGCGTCTTTCATACGGTGAATCCGGTGGCGAATGAAGTCTGTCCGGTCTATAAGGAAAACCGCAGGGAGTATTGTCTGCTGAAATCAGAGCATTTTGGAACTGTGCTGCAGATGGAAGTGGGCGCGATGTTTGTCGGACGGATTGAAAACCGCCCGGCGGAACGTATGGTATGCCGCGGAGAAGAAAAAGGGCATTTTGCGTTTGGCGGATCTACGGTGATTGTCATGACACAGAAGGGACAGGTCGTTCCGGATGGAGACATTTTGCGGTGTTCCAAGAGCGGAGCAGAGGTAAGAGTGAAGATGGGCGAACGTGTAGGGAAGAAATGGAAAGGGTATGGCAGGCTTGCAAAGGTCTGATGTTTCTGATAGTCTCTGACGGTTCGCCGCATAAAATCAGACAAGGTGAATGGCGGTTTTGTGCGTGTATTTGGGAGGGTAAAAAATTGGAACAGATGACACTATTTGAGAATCAGACTCCGCAGCCGCTGGCGTCCAGGCTGCGTCCGCAGAGCCTGGATGAATATGTCGGGCAGGAGCATCTTTTGGGCAGGGGAAAAGTGCTGCGCCGCCTGATCGAAAGCGACCAGGTGTCGTCGATGATCTTCTGGGGGCCTCCGGGGGTTGGCAAGACGACATTGGCAAGAATTATTGCAAACTGCACAAAGTCTGTGTTTATTGATTTTTCTGCGGTGACCAGCGGGATCAAAGAGATTCGCGCCGTGATGCAGCAGGCGGAAAATAACCGCAGGTATGGCGAACGGACCATTGTATTTGTGGACGAGATCCATCGTTTTAATAAGGCACAGCAGGATGCGTTCTTGCCTTTTGTAGAAAAGGGGAGCATCATTCTGATTGGCGCGACGACTGAAAATCCGTCTTTTGAGGTGAACAGCGCGTTATTATCCCGCTGCAAAGTATTTGTTCTGCAGGCGCTGAAGCGGGAAGATCTGGTGTGCCTGCTGCAGCGTGCGGCAGCTGATCCGCGGGGGTTCGGCAGCCTGCGTGTCAGCATGGCGCCGCAGCTGTATGCGGTGATCGCGGATTTTGCAAACGGAGACGCCCGAACGGCGTTATCCACTCTGGAAATGGCCGTACTCAACGGAGAGACAAACGGGGATACGATCGTTGTAAAAGAAGAGACGCTGGAGCAGTGTATGTCGAAAAAGTCGTTGTTATATGACAAAAAAGGTGAAGAGCATTATAATCTGATCTCCGCCCTGCATAAATCCATGCGCAATTCCGACCCGGACGCGGCGGTCTACTGGCTGGCCCGGATGCTGGAGGCAGGAGAAGATCCGCTGTATGTGGCGAGACGTGTGATCCGGTTTGCCAGTGAGGATATCGGCCTGGCCGACCCGCAGGCGCTGCAGCAGGCAGTGGCGGCTTACCAGGCATGCCATTTTCTAGGGATGCCGGAATGCAGCGTACATCTTTCACAAGCGGTTGTCTATTTATCACTGGCACCGAAGTCCAATGCGCTGTATATGGCTTATGAACAGGCGAAAGCGGATGCAGCGCAGCAGTTGTCAGAACCTGTGCCGCTTGTCATCCGCAATGCGCCGACAAAGCTGATGAAGGAACTCGAGTATGGAAAAGGGTATGAATACGCACACGATACAGCAGAAAAACTTACGGCAATGCAGTGTCTGCCAGACGCCCTTTTGGATCGGTCGTATTATCAGCCGCACGGTCAGGGGATGGAAGCCGAGCTGAAAGAGCGGCTGGAGCGGATTAAGGAGTGGAAGCGTAAGATCAGTAAGTCCGCCAAAGGGAACTAGAAGCGTATTTTAGAGAAATCCCAATTGCAAATGAAATCCAAAGCCAGCTGGATTATGTAAAAGTATTAACTGAAATGTATACTTACTTCGTGAATGAAAAATATTTATATTTTTCATTTTAATATCGTAGTTTTTCTTGTGCTGCATAATGATGATGCAGCACATCGTCTATTTCAAATCTGATCTTTATGCAGATTAAAACTTCCCTTTTTTATCTAAGTTGTTATTCAATAAAATAGAAGCAGCTGGGAAACGGTTTTTTTCCAGGCTGCGGAAAAAGGCAGGCTTAAGTTATTTCCGGCTGACTGAAAAAATCAGCATTAAAAATGAACCGGATCTTTTCTATAATCAGAGCATCCAATAAAATCAGAGGAGGAAAAGAGTATGGAACAAGGTTGGTTAGGACTGGAAGGGCAGGTAGTAATCGTAACAGGCGGCGCTTCCGGCATCGGAAAACATGTGGCTGATACATTGACAGCGGCTGGAGCAAATGCGGTTATTGTGGATATGAATGTACAGACCGGACAGCTGCTGGACGGCGCTTACTGTGTGCAGTGCAACGTGACAGATCCGCAAAGCGCGCAGCAAGGTCGTTGACCGGGTATTTTGAGTGCTATGAACATATTCTTCTATAATTATTCTTCCTGCGCATTTTTTGGCAGTTGTGTATTTTGGGCATTTTAGGCATTTGTGTAAGCTGTGACGAAGAAAACCAGCCGGGAGAGAGGATTTGTGCGGTCTGCCGGAAATATATTTTTATCATAACATTTCAGATATAAAAGTTCGGATCATCCTTGAACTGTAACATTCTATCATTCTTATTCTTATTTTTCACTTCCAGCCAGAATTTCCGGTTGTTTTTAACAGCCGATATGCTATAATAGAGTATCTCAGTGTAAAGGAGCAAGCTGCAAATACACACCTGCAAGGAGATCTCTCATGAAATTCCATAGAAAACAAAAAATCAAACGGTTTTACAAAAAAAGCATCTGGCCTTCTATCATACTGTTTCTTGTATTTTTAGGCAGCTGTACAGGGATGGTGCTGACATGTATGTTTACGTTCCAGGCATATTTGATCAATACGAAGATTGCGGATATGCATGAGGATGCCAGGAACCTGGGAAGGATGGTCGACCAGCATACGCAGGAGAATAACGAGACAATATTTGAGGCAGTTTCATTTATCCAGGCGTATCTGGAAGAGGACAAGGACATCTGCATTACTGACGCGGATGATCAGGTGCTAAAATACTATGGCAAGACGATGCCGGACTTTGGGCGGGCAGAAAATGTCCAGCTGATCAATCCCTATCAGCTGATTCCGGATCTGAATATGGCAGGCGGGGAGCGCCAGCTGCTGCTTACGTTTCCGGAACTGTTTTGGCGCAGTATTGAAGCGCTGAAAAAAAGCAGCTATGAAGACAACCAATGGATGGATGAGCCGCTGTTTCATACGTATTACTGGGTGGAAGTGCCGATTCGTATGCAGGATTATCATCTGTATTACCGGGGATCTATGACGATTGTTCAGAAAAATATATTTTTTATGAACGTGGCGATTCTGGCGCAGCTGGTTTGCCTGGGCGTGCCGACCATCTTTTTATTTTGGAACGTGTTGTCTTCGATAGCGATGCAAAAGAGACTGGTAAACCAGCTGTACCAGGATCCGGTGACAGAGGGCAATAACTGGTGCCATTTTATAGAACAGAGCAGAAAAATATTAAAAAAATCAAAAAATGCAAATCATACCTATGCGGTTGTCAACCTGCATATGCTGCGGTTTCAGGATTATTGCGCGTGTAACGGAAGCAAGGAAGGAGACGCGCTGTTAAAAAAAATCGACGGTTATTTGAGGGTAAATATGGACAGGGGAGAGACCTGCGCCAGATTTTCCAAGGCGGATTTCGGACTGCTGCTGCACTGCCGGTCGGTGGAACTGTGTGAGAAACGCTTAAAAAAGCTGCTTGTAGAATTAACCGGGGTCAAAAAGGACAAAATGATGTCGTTCAGCGCCGGGATCTACCTGCTGCGTCCGGCGGCGAACCGGAAAGAACGGCGGCGCAGGCAGATCGATCTGAACCAGGTCTATCATTTTGCCAGTGCGGCAAGGAGCAGCATACGCGGGAAGGAAGGGGAACATATCAAGATTTTTGACCAGCAGATTTTGCAGGAGCAGCTCTGGAAGCACAAAGTCGAAGAACGTATGGAGGCGGCGCTGGCGGCCGGGGAGTTTCAGATGTATCTTCAGCCGAAGTTCCATCCGGTGACAGAAAAGATCGTAGGCGCCGAAGCGCTTGTGCGGTGGATTTCGCCGGAAGACGGGATGATACCGCCGGGCCGTTTTATTCCGATTTTTGAGGAAAACGGATTTATTACGAAGTTGGATGACTATATGATTTCGGAAGTAGCCAAGCTGCAGTCGGAATGGAAGATTAACGGTCGAAAGCAGGTGCCGATTTCTGTAAATGTATCCAGGGTGAATTTTGTCAAAGCAGACCTCGCGGAACATATCTGCCGGCTGGTGGACGGATATGGCGCGGAACATGCCGGAATCGAACTGGAACTGACGGAAAGCGCATTTTTGGGCAATAAAAACATGCTGCAAAAGATTTTACAGGAGCTTAAGATGTGCGGATTTTGTCTTTCCATGGATGATTTCGGAGCGGGTTATTCTTCGCTTAATTCCTTAAAAGACCTGCCGATCGACGTCTTAAAGCTGGATATGGACTTTTTCCGCGGAGATGGTTCTAAGGAACGCGGGGAGATTGTAGTCAAAGAGACAATCCGGCTGGCAAAATCACTGCATATGAAGATTGTGGCAGAGGGGATTGAGAAAAAGGAACAGGTGGAATTTCTGGCGGAGCAGGGCTGTGATATGATTCAGGGATATTATTTTGCCAGGCCGATGCCGGTCAGTGAATTTAACGAAAGGGCAGAACGTGACGTTTAGATGATACATACATTTTTTATAGTCATACAATACATTGGAATTTTGATACTGATGGTACAGGCTTTTTATATGATCAGCTGCAAGCCGACGAAGCAGCAGCGGCATCTGCTGTTTCTGATTCTGGCAATGTGTATCACGTTTGCCGGATATCTGCTGGAACTGGAGGCAGAGACGCAGAAGGAAGCGATGATGGCAGTCCGGTTTTCCTATTTTGGTAAGCCGTTTTTAGTGCTTTGCCAGTTTTTGTTTGTGATGCAGACTTGCAAAGTAAAGATTTCTGAACGTATGGAAAGCATTTTTGTCGGTATTCATGCTATCGTTGTAATGGTGGTGCTGACTTGTGAAAAACACCGTCTTTTTTACAGAAGCATACGGTTTGTGGATGACGGACTTTTCCCGCATTTGGAATTAGAGTATGGGATTGTGTATATTCTGCACAGTATATTGGTTGTCGGCTATGTGGCTGTGATGATCGTTGTTTGCCTGCGCTGTTACAGGAAGACGAATAAAGAAGCGGAAAAAAGGCGGTTTGCCTGTCTGATTTTGGTCAATCTGATCGCGCTGTCGGGATTTTTGATTTATTTAAGCGGTGTGGCGCAGGGGTATGATGTGACGATACCTGCCTGTCTGGCCGCTTCCCTGCTGCTGAGCGTTATGATCTTCCGCGGGGGGATCTGCGATACGCTGACGCTGGCAAAGGAGCTGGCGGTTGATGCGCTGGCGGAAGGTATTGTAGTCGTGGATCATGACGAAAATATTCTTTATTATAATAAGACCGCGGAGCAGATCTTTCAAGGCATTGCGCTTGGAAAATCCGAGCAGATTCTGGAAGAGCTGGACAGCTGTATTCTGGGGCAGGAAATACTTGCAAGGGAACAGTATATTTATGCTGCCAGCAGCTATATTGTTGAAAAGGAAAATATTTATTATGGCAATATGTATGTGCTGACAGATATTACAGACAGCTATCATTATACGGAACGCGTTAAGGATCAGGCAGAGATTATGAAAGGGCTGAAAGAGCAGGCGGAGTCTGCGAACCAGGCGAAGTCCGCGTTTGTGTCTAATATGTCCCACGAGATCCGTACGCCGATGAACGCTATTGTGGGATTGACCGAAGTGATGCTGCGCAGAGACTGGGCGCCGGAGGATGAAAAGTATCTGCTGAACATTCAAAGCTCCGGAAAAGCGCTGTTAAAGCTGATCAACGATCTGTTGGATTTTTCCAAGATCGAGGCGGGGAAGTTTGAGATCTCGGAGGATACGTTTGATCTTGCGCAGATGCTGCGGGATATTCAGGTGATCGGGAACACCCGGATTGAAGATAAAAAGGTGCGGCTGCAGATGGATGTGGACGGAGATATTCCGCGTCTGCTGTATGCGGACGGGCTGCGTATCCGTCAGGTGATTATCAATATTATGAACAACGCCATTAAATTTACAGAAGAAGGCTCTGTGACAGTTACCGTAAAGCAGGCGCGGCGGGAAGCAGAAAAGGTGCAGCTGTATCTGTCGGTCAAAGATACCGGGCAGGGCATCCGCCAGGAAGACTTAAATCGTCTGTTTGACGCGTTTACCCAGGTCGATATTAAGAAGAACGAAGGCAAGGAAGGAACCGGGCTGGGGCTTGCCATCTCCAGGCAGCTGGTGGAGATGATGGGCGGCGAGCTGTCTGTGACGAGTACTTATGGCGAAGGCAGCGATTTTTATTTTTCCCTTTGGGCAGGCGTAGAATCCGAAGATACCATTGGTGATTTTGCGCAGGTAAAGGAACCGGAGCCAAAAGAACGTTTGCGGGAGGAGGTATTTTCTTTTACGGCCCCGCAGGCGGCGATTCTGCTTGTAGACGACAATGAGATCAATCAGGAAGTGGCAAAGGCGCTGATGGAGCCGTTCGGGATGCGGATCGATTTGGCATCGGACGGACAGGAAGCGTTGGAGATGGTACAAAAAGGGCAGTATGATCTTGTGTTTATGGATCATTTTATGCCGGTGATGGATGGCGTGGAAGCAACCAAACGGATACGGGCTTTGGCAGATGATCAGTTCCAAAAGCTGCCGATTATTGCGCTGACGGCGGATGCGGTGCAGGGAGTCAGAGAGTCATTTTTTGCTGCAGGCATGAATGACTTCGCGTCCAAGCCAATTGAAATGAAGGATGTAGCCAGAGTGCTGCGGCACTGGCTGCCCAAAGAGAAGATTCAAAAGAGTTAAGCTGGAACTAAACTAAGAAAGAGATAAGAAAGAGATAAGAAAGAACTAAAATTTTGCAACAGTCCGGGAGTGATCTGAATTGTTACAAAATTTTTTACAAAAAATGAAGAATTTGCGAAAAGGCTATTGTGAACAGGGACAGAAAACGCTATAATAATCTGAGGTAATATTTATATGGCAACAACCCGCCCTGATACATAATGCCATGCACCAGGTAATTTATGCTGTGCTTTTTACAGATTTGGGGATTTTGCTGCTGTCTGCAGCCTGGCTTGATCTGCTGCCGGGACAGGGACATGCAGTAATGAATAGGGTGATGCCTTTGAATGCCGGGATATGGAAAATGAAAAGGAGCGAATGAGGAGGAGAGGTATCCATGTTTAAAAAGGATGAAAGGATTGAAAAAAAGCTGACAAAATCTTTTCTGACGGTATCATTGATTACGGCAATATCAGCTGTTTTAGGACTGATTGCGCTAATTGTTGTCGCCAACCGGTACAGCTATGCGCTGACTAATTTCGGATTTGCCCAGGGAGACATTGGCAAGGCAATGTTTGAGTTTGCGGATGTCCGGTCTTCGTTACGAGCGGTAATCGGTTATGACGATGCGGACGCGATCGAGGAAGTTTTAAAACAGCATGAAGAATCTGTTGCTGCATTTGAGCAGAGTTTTGCGGAAATTGAGAAAACGATTGTATCTGAATCGGGTAAGGAAACGTATGAAAAAATAAAAGCCGAATTGGAAAATTATTGGGTTTTGGATGAAAAGATCTTAAGCGTCGGGGCTACCACAGACCGGTCGCTTTGCAGACAGGCACAAGATATGGCATTAGAACAGCTTGCACCGGTTTATGGCACTATTTACGCGGATCTGGATGATCTTTTGGAAGTGAAAGTGGAGGAAGGACAGAAGCTGTCCCAGACACTGACCATTTTAAGCGCGATCTTGTCGATCGTTATTGTTGTAGTAATTGTGGGCGCAGTCATACTTTCTATGCGCATTGGAAAAAAGATCGCAATAGGAATCTCAGGCCCTCTGAACGAGTTAGGAAAACGATTTAAGATGTTTGCGACCGGCGACCTTACATCCCCGTTCCCGGAATCTGATTCTGAAGATGAAGTAGCCGATATGGTGCATGATGCGGTAGATATGGCGAATATGCTGAAAGTCATTATTCGTGATATCGGCGAACTGCTCAAAGAGATGGAAAACGGCAATTATGCCGTTACCTCTAAAGTACAGGAAAAATATACGAATGATTTCCAGCAGGTCATCAAGTCCATGCGCGGATTAAGAAATCAGATGACCAAGACGCTGCGTTCCATTGGGGAAGCCTCAGACCAGGTATCCAGTGGTTCCATGAATCTTGCGGATGCCGCACAGAGCCTTGCAGAAGGTGCAACAGAACAGGCAGGTGCGGTGGAAGAACTGCAGGCAACAATTATCGATATTACGGAAACAATGGAACTGAGCGCAAAGAGCGCGGAAGAATCTTATAACCTGGCACAGAACTATGCGGACGAAGCTGATCACAGCCGGGAAGAAATGGAGACAATGGTAACCGCGATGGAGAAAATCAGCGAATCTTCTGCAAAAATCGGAAATATTATTTCCGAGATCGAGTCGATTGCATCCCAGACGAATCTGCTGTCTTTGAATGCTTCGATTGAAGCTGCAAGAGCAGGTGAAGCAGGGCGCGGTTTTTCCGTAGTTGCGGAAGAAATCCGCCAGCTGGCAGAGCAGAGTGCAAAAGCAGCCGTGGATACGAGGGAACTGATCGAAAGCTCGATGAAGGAAATCGCAGAAGGCAGCCGCGCGGTAGAGCGGGCGTCCGGATCGATCGATACGGTAGTAAGCGGTATCAAACAGATCGCGGAATCTTCCAAGAATCTGAGCGTTATGGTGATCAACCAGGCAGGCACTATGCGCCAGGCAGAACAGGGCATCAGCCAGATTTCAGAAGTCGTGCAGAACACTTCGGCTACGGCGGAAGAATCGTCAGCGACCAGCCAGCAGCTGTCTGCGCAGGCGGCTACGCTGGATGAACTGGTTGGACAGTTTACTTTATATGATAAATAAGAAAATACGAAGCAGCGGGCTGATAGTCAGCCTGCTGTTTTTTACGCTGTATACGTAACAGTACAATATTTATTTGAACTGCTGCCCAGGATGCGGAAGGAGACAGCGCAGGCAGGTCTGCGCCTATTGCTTTTCGCCATTGAATATAGTATACTGTGCTTGGAAGTTTGTGGATGTTAAAATAAACAGAAAGGCAGTATGAATGGGAAAGGCACGAATTTTACAAAATAAGACGTATCTGTACCTGACAGAATTTTTTGCCGGAATGTCAGTGATGGCAGTGGAATTGGGGGCGAGCCGCCTGCTTGCCCCTTATTTCAGTTCGTCGCAGATCGTATGGACGATTATTATCGGGACGATTATGATTGCGATGGCGCTCGGCAATATTTACGGAGGCAGGACAGCGGATCGAAATCCGAATCCGGACAGGCTTTATCGAAGGATGATCGTGGCAGCTTTGTGGATTGCGGCGATTCCGGTTGTCGGTAAATATGTGATTATAGGGATTTCGGCGCTGCTGATTTTTACGGTGAACAGCAATTTTCTGATTCTGGCGGCGTTTGCGGCCTGTATGGTGATCTTTGTATTTCCGCTGTTTTTACTGGGAACGGTCACGCCGTCGCTGGTAAAGTATACGGTGGACAGCCTGGAAGATAATGGAAAGACGGTCGGGATGCTGAATGCTTCCAATACGATCGGCAGTATCCTGGGGACTTTTTTGCCGACATTTGTGACGATTCCGGCGGTCGGGACGTCGGCGACGTTTTTGATTTTCGCGGGGATTTTGCTGCTGCTGGCGATGATTTATTTTCTTTCCGCGAAAAGCGGCGGCAAAGGCATGGCGCTTGGAAGCGGCCTGTTTTTGATTTGATGTGTATTGGGGCGGTCGGGCAGCTTTGCGTTTTGGGAGACGGATCTTGCTTATGAAGGGGAATCTGTTTATAATTATCTGCAGGTAAAGGAAACATACCGCAGCGTAATTTTGTCTACCAATGTGCTGTTCGGGGTGCAGTCGATTTTGAAAA
>VSNY01000049.1 GCA_009774535.1 Lachnospiraceae bacterium | reverse complement strand
GTGTCAGATCTTCATAGTAATATAACAAAATTACCTTTTTTTCTTTTTCTGTCAGCTGTCCCATGGCTTCCTGCAGTTTCACCTTTAACTCTTCCTGCTCCACTTTTTGTTCCGGCTGGATAAAGTGGGAGTTGTGCCTGGCGTCCATCACCGGCTCAGAACCCTGCTCGATAAATTCGTTCAATGATATGACATTGGTCACCTTTAACTGCGACTGCCATTCTGTCAGCTCCTCGCCTGTCAGTCCAAGCTCTTTGGCTACCTCTTCATCCTGCGCCGTTTTGCCCGTCTGCATTTCTACCCTTTTGACTGCTTCGTCGATCTTCTTTTGTTTTTGGCGGACGGTACGCGGAATCCAGTCCATTTTCCGTATCTGATCCAGAATCGCCCCGCGGATACGCAGGCTCGCGTACGTCTCAAACTTTACTTCCTTATCCTGATCAAATTTATCGATCGCGTCAATCAGCCCGAAGATCCCATAGCTGACCAGATCGTCGTATTCTACATTATAGCCCAGATACATGCTCAGCCTGCCTGCCACGACCTTTACAAGCGGTGCATATTCAAGAATAATCTGTTCCCGCAGTTCGGGTGTCCGTTTTGTCTGATACATCTCCCAAAGTTTTTCTTTTGAAACCTTACTCATGTTAAACCTCCAGGCAGTTTCTTATTCTTTACGCAACGCAAGCAGTTCAGACAAGCTGCCCTGCTGCCTCAGCTCTCCTGTTCCTCTTCGATAAATTCCATATCTTCAATGATCTCCCCATCTGCAAATCCGAGGTCGTCCGCCGTAATAAACTCTTCGTCCAGCTTTGATACATTAAAGTCCAGCACGAGTTTGATTATCATACCCAGAATAAAAAAACCGACCAGGACAAAAAACATTGCCCGGATAAAAAACGAAAGGCTGTAATCGTTCACGTATGAGATAATGCACATCGCAAAAGCGGCAAATAAAGTTACCATTGCAGGAATCTGTTTTGTCTTCATAAAACTCCCCCAACCTGTTAGAATTACTTTAAATGATCTTTAATGGCTTTCCTACCGATTTTATGTAATATTCACCCGTATCGCAGTGCAGCTCTACCGTACGCCCGTAATTCAGCCCCGTATCTTCTGCAAGCAGGCGGATGCCAAGCTCCCGTAACTTTTTCTTGGAAGCAAGCGCATTTTTCTCACCGATACTGCCAATCGTATCGGTTCCGGTTACTTCAAACATCTTTGCGCCGCCCGCTATTTTGGCTACCATACGCGTCCTGTTCGCCCCTGCCCGCACCATCCGGTTTACCAGTTCCACTATGCCGGTATCTGCAAATTTGGCAATATTGGAATTGTTCCGGATCTTGGTGCTGTCCGGCAGCATAATATGCGCCAGACCACCGATCTTAGTCACCGGGTCATAAAGCGCGATCCCAATGCAGGAGCCAAGCCCCAGCGTTGTGATCGCATCCGGACTTTTACATATATTCAAGTCCGCCATTCCAACTTTTATCATCTGACTCATCTTTTCACTCCCACCCTGCTATACTTTTCATTTAAAGCACGATTCCAAGTGACGCTAAGATCTTGTCATAAGAATCCAGCTCTGGCAAAAGGATGAAATAACCCTCGAACATCGTATCTCCTCCAAACGCCGTCTCAATCAGCAGCGCATTGTCTCCGAGCTGGCCAAACTGGATCGCCGGAATGCTCAAAATTGCTCCCGCCATATCGACCGCAATATAAGGCACTGTCGGTGAAATTTTTAAATTGGTCATGGCAGAAAGCGCGGAAAGATAAGAACCCGCAATAATATTTCCGATTTCTTTCATTGCAGACATCGCCATTTCATCAAATGGATCTCTGTTTTCCGGACTTTTCGCCAATAAATGATTGACCAAGCGATGCGCATCATCCATTTTAAGCAAAAACATCAGGCTGCCGTCAATATCGTCCTGTACGCCAAGATAAATACCTACAATCTCCTCTTCTTCCGAACCAATTGCCGTATTCAGATCCTGGACCGCCAGCAGCTTGACATTCGGAACTTCCATATTCAGCTTGATATTTAACATGGTCGCAATCGCGGTTGTCGCATTGCCCGCTCCGATATTGCCGATTTCCCTCAATACGTCAAAATACATACTGTTTATTTCGTCAAATGTAAATTTGCCCATATATTTCTCCCTGCACATTCCTGTTGATAGAAGGAACCGTGAGACGCCCGTACGTCTCACGGTATCCCTGACCCCTATACCGTCTCATGTTCATCAATAATTGCGTTGATATCAAATAAAGAAACCAATTCATCCCCGTTTTTGCCGATGCCGTTGATAAACATCTCCTTTGCTTCCCGTGAACTGTGGGACAGCTTGTCAATCTCGTCCGGCCCCAGGTTGATGACTTCCTTTACTTCATCTACAACAATCCCCAATGCGTCCTTTTGTTCAAATTTCAAAATAATAATACGTGACGCGCCTGTATAGACATCATCTTCCAGCCCCATTTTCCTGCGGATGCTCATAACCGGAATAACTTCCCCGCGCAGGTTGATCACTCCTTTAAAATAAAACTGCGAGGTCGGCACCCTTGTGATTTTCTGCATCCTTACAATGTTGTCAATATAGCTGATATCGATCCCGTACTGCTCGCTGCCGATCTTGACAACAATATACTGCTTTTTCGTTTCTTCTGTAACTCCTCCGATATATTCCACGTGTGGCACCTCCCTTACATCAACGTATTTACATCCAGAATCAGAGCGATCTCGCCGTCGCCAAGAATCGTCGCGCCGCTGATAATCTTGCTGTTGCTGATAAATTTACCTAATGATTTGATAACGATCTCCTGTTGTCCGAGCAAATTGTCAACGACAAGTCCGGCCTGCTTTTCTCCTTTGTTTACAATTACAACAGTCAAGCTTTCCGGCGCCACTTCCGGCTCTTCAATATCCAGAATCTGATTTAAACGGATCAAAGGAATGACATTGCCGCGCAGGTTAATCACTTCTTCTGCTTGTACGTATTTGATCTCGGATACCGGAACATCTTCGATCGTAATAATGGAACCAAGCGCAATCGCAAACAGTTCATTATGTACTTCCACTAACAGCGCCTGGATAATCGCCAGCGTCAGAGGCAGGCGCACAATAAAGGTCGAGCCTTCTCCAAGCTTGCTTTTTACTTCCACATCGCCGCCCAGTGTTTCAATATTGGATTTTACAACATCCAGACCAACGCCCCTGCCGGATACATCTGTAATTTTCTTTGCCATCGAAAAACTTGGCATAAACAGAAAATCAATAATTTCCTTCTGGCTTAAGTTCTCTGCCTGTTCCGGTGTTACCAGGCCGCGCTCGATGGCCTTGCGTTTGACATGTTCCGTATCGATCCCGTTGCCGTCGTCCCCGACTTCGATTACAACATTATTGCCTTCCTGGTATGCCTTTAAATTAATGGAACCGACTTCCGGCTTGCCTCTTTCCTTACGAAGCTCCGCGCTTTCCAGCCCGTGATCCGCTGAATTCCGCAGCAGATGCTGCAGCGGATCACCGATCTGATCGACAACGGTACGGTCCAGCTCGGTATCTTCCCCGGACATATACAATTCCATCTTCTTATCCAGTTTACGCGATAAATCACGAATCATACGCGGGAATTTTGCCACAACGCTTTCAATCGGCACCATTCTGGCCTTCATAACTGACTCGTGCAGGCTCGTCGTAATACGCTCCAGATATTCGATCTGATCGCGGAACGACTGGCTCTGCGTCCCGTCCCCGGAATCACTCGAACTAATCGATACAAGGCTGTTCTTTGCGATAATCAGCTCGCTGACCTGATTCATCAGCGCATCTAATTTTTCAATATCTACACGAACTGTACGGTTTGCCACTGGCTTATTCACCGGCTTTCCTTTCGCCGCCGCGGTATTCGCCGCTTTCGGCTGTTCTTCTTTTGCTGCGGCTAAAGGAACCGCCGCCGGAGCAGTTTGTTCCTGTGCCGCCGGTTTTTCCAGCTGTGTACTCTTATGCCGGCCTTCCACAAGCGTCTCGAATTTGAGCTGTTCACCAACGACTTCTTCAATCTCAGATACCGCTTTGGCTGCAGACAGGAATTTATCTACTCCTTCTTCATCCGCAGACATAAGAAAGCTGAAATCCAGATCAAATTTTTCATCTTCAATATCCTGTGCGCCCGGATCATAAATTAAAATCTCGCCGTATTCTTCCACAGCCTTAAATACAAGAAATGCCCTTGCTGCCTTTAACAAACATTCTTTTTGTACATAGACGGTAAATCCAAACAGCACCTTTCCGCTGTCTTCCGCGTTTTTCAAAGCATCCTGCTCATTTTCCGAAAGCGCGATCTCCAGATATTTCTTTTCATAGCTGTCGTCCGCTGCCGCTTCCGGCTGCGGCGCAGGCTTTTCTTCCTTTGGCGCAGGCGCCATGCCGCCGTTTAAGATCCCGTTGAGCGACGCAATAATCCCTTCGTTATCGTTCGTGCCTTCGTCCGACGTTTCTTTGATAATATTCAAATATCCTTCAATCGCATCCAGGCACTGGAACAG
Source organism: Lachnospiraceae bacterium (assembly GCA_009774535.1). GTDB lineage: Bacteria > Bacillota > Clostridia > Lachnospirales > Lachnospiraceae > Eubacterium_J. Next base: position 20,646 of record VSNY01000049.1, on the reverse strand, counting down.
CACATCGATAATATCCCCGTTCACCTTGATCTTATCGTTGCGCACTTCCTGGAATACATTTTCCATATCGTGCGTCAGATGCTGCATGCGCTTAAAGCCCATCGTACCGGCCATCCCCTTTAACGAATGGGCCGCGCGGAAAATCTCATTGATTACGTCATGGTCTTCCGGTTCATTTTCCAGCGCCATAATATTATCGCTCAGGCTTTGGATATGCTCTGCTGTCTCATCAATAAAAATCTCCAGATACTGACTTACATCCATCTTATTTTACCCCCACTTGATTAATAATTCGTTTGGGAATATTCGTAAGCGGTACCACTTCATCCACAAGCCCTGCCTCCGCAATTGCTTTCGGCATGCCGTAAACCACGCAGGTCGGTTCGTCCTGGGCAATCACGTAAATCGGCTTTGCCCGGTTCAGTTCCCGGATGCCGTCTGTCCCGTCCGCACCCATGCCAGTCAAAACTACGCAGACAATTTCATCATACGTACAGCGCTTTAAAGAACGGTACATAACATTTGCACAGGGCCTGAGCCCGCCGATCGCCGGTGCATCCGACAGATGAATCTTATGTGTACCGTCTTTCGCAGCTACGACTTCCAAATGATAGCCGCCCGGCGCTACATAGACCCAGCCTTTTTTCAGCACATCGTTTTCTTCTGCTTCCTTAACCTGCACTTTACTCAGTTCGTTTAAGCGTTCCGCCATGGACTTCGTAAATCCGATCGGCATATGCTGCACAAGCACCATCGGCGCGTCCATATTTTTTTCCAGATACGGAATTACGCTCTGCAGCGATTTCGGCCCGCCGGTGGAACATGCCAGCGCAATCAGCTTCTTTCCGCCGCCGGATGACGCCTTGCGCGGTACGGTTCGCGTACTGCCTGCTGCTCCTGCGCCTGTCTGACCTGCCGGCGTACCGGCAGCCGCTTTTGAGCCTGGCGCTGTAGAACGCGCAGCTGACAGCAGTGATGTTTTTGCGGCGGCGGCCGCTACAGACGACTTTGCGGCGGCGGCCGAAGCTGCCGCGGCGGCTGCAGATGGCTTTGCGGCGGCAGCCGCGGATGCCGCAGACGGCTTTGCGGCGGCAGATGCCGAAGCTGCAGACGGCTTTGCCAGTGCGGAAGACGCCCTTCCTTTCATCTGCGGCAGTACGGAATCTAACAGGCGGGTTAAATTATCACGAAACTGGATTCCCTTCGCTTCAATGATATTTTCCGGCTTGGTAATAAAATCGACTGCCCCGTACTCCATAGCCTGGATCGTAATCTTTGCATCTTCTTTCGCGAGCGAACTAACGACTACAACCGTTACACGAATATTCTCTTTTTGCAATTTTTGCAGAAGCTCCAGTCCATTCATCCTTGGCATATTAATATCCAAAAGTACGGCGTCGTAGCTGTTAGCTTTGATTTTCTCATATGCGTCCAGCCCGTCCCTGCCGGTATCTGTTGCTTCATACTCATTACTTGAATTGATTATATCACAAATAGCCCTTCTCATGAGTGCAGAGTCATCTACAACTAAAATATTTTTTTTCATAATGCATCAAAACTTCTTTCTCTGTTTATTTGATGTTTACGTCCTTCGTCAAAAATATAGCGGCTTTCTATTTAAAAAAGTTATAAAACAATTCCCTGATTCCCTGACGGTCCGGCTCGATGTTCGGTTCTCCGTCAATCAGGCTCTGCGCGAGACGTTCAAACGCCTTTGCTGACCTTGCGTTCGGTACAGCCAAAGAAACAATCTTTTGCGCACGTACGGATTTTTCCAGCAGTCCGTCCTGCGGAATCGTTCCAAAAAAATGAACTTCCCCCTGGAGAAACTTAGAAATTACAGAACTAAGCTTATCGTACACCAGCTGCCCGTCATCCGAAGATACCGTCCGGTTAACGACTACTTCAATATTCGTATTGTGCCGCGCAAATCCTGGATTGCCGTACAGCGCCTTGATCAATGAATAAGAATCAGTCAGGGAGCTTGGTTCCGGCGTCAGCACAAGCAGCACTTCAGGGCTTGAAGATACGAATTCCATCACATTATTGGCAATTCCAGCCCCGGTGTCGATTAATATAAAATCGGTCAGTTCATCCAGTTCGTTTAAATTGTTCACTAATCGTGAAAGCTGGTTCTTTGTAAGATTATTCATCCCGGTGATCCCGTTCCCTCCGGAAATAAATCCAATCTCCATCGGGCCTTCTGTAATGATCTCCTTGAGTTTCTTACCATGGTATATCATATCACTTAGATTATATTTCGGGATTGCGCCAAACATAACCTCAACATTTGCAAGACCCATATCCGCATCAAAAATGATCACTCTTTTCCCAAGCCTGCGCAGCTGGACAGCAAGATTTACCGCAATATTGGATTTTCCAACCCCGCCCTTACCACTTGTGATTGTGATAACCCTTGCTTTGGATACAGAACGGGGCTGCTTTGATTTTACCATGTTTCTCAGTTGTTCTGCCTGATCCATATACTCAATCCCCTCCAAGTAATTTCTTTACGATCTTTTGTGTATCGAATACCTCAATATCATCCGGGACATTCTGTCCATAAGTCGCATAGGATAAATCTGCTCCCGAATATAAGTGGATATTCAACAGGTTGCCGTAACATGAGGTCTCATCCAGCTTGGTAAAGATCAGCTTATAATCTGCAATGGTCTGGTAAATATTGCTCATATCCTGCAGATCCCGGTATTTGGTAGTTGCGCTTAAGACCAGATATACCTCTGTCTTATGATCCGCGGACAACCCGCCGATCAGCTTCTTCACATCCTCACACTGTACGGCGTTTTTATGTGAAAATCCTGCAGTATCTACAAGGATCAGATCGTATTCTGACAGTTCGTTTACCGCATCGTTAATCTCTTCTGAGGAATATACGATCGTCAGCGGCATATCCAGAATATTCGCATACGTCCGAAGCTGCTCTGTCGCTGCAATCCGGTAAGTATCTGCCGTTAAAAATGCTACTTTTTTTCCTTCATCCACTTTATAGCGGGATGCTACCTTTGCAATCGTAGTCGTCTTGCCGACGCCTGTCGGGCCGATAAAAAAAGCAACGGTCGGTTTCGCATTTTGGAATTCGATCGGCTTTGGCTGGCCGAATTTCAACACAAGTTTCTGGTAAATATGGGACAGGATATAATCGATATTATTTCCCTTGCTGGAAATCTTTTCCAGTTCATCTAAAATCTGGTTGGCGTATTTTTCATCTACTTCATTATCCAAAAGTGTCTGGTAAAGCATTTTTACAAAAGAAAACCCTTCCTGTGCCTGGCCATTTGCGCCGTCCATGCCATCCTCCTGATTTTTTTTCTCCGCCGATATCCGGTCTTCCAAAAGACTCTGCAAACTGTCTAACCGTTCTTCAATCGCACTTTGCGAAGGCTGGGGCGGTTTTGAAAATTCCTGCGGCTCCTGTTCTGCCTGTTGCTGCTGCACTTGTACAGGCACCGCTTTTTCTTCCGGCACATTCGTCTGCGTAACCGGAATGCGGATATTTTCATCCGCAGTCAGATTAATACTTTCCGGCTTTTTCATCTGCACCGCTTCTTTTTGTGCAGATGCATGGACCTTGTCCAGTTCATTCTCTTCAAGAGCAGCCGTTACTTCATACGCGATTCCTTTAAAAGCACGGAAGACGCCTTTTGGCTTAACTGTTTTTACACTCATAATTACGACGTCCGGCCCCATTTCTTTTTTTGCTTTTTCGATCGCCTCGCTCTCAGTCCTGCCCTGAAATTTTGTTATTGTCATTTATGCTGTCACCATCCCTACTGACTGTAATTCCACATTCGAATCTATTTCATTATAAGACACAACGATCAGATCTTTAAAATACTCTTCGGTCATCTTTTTAAAATACATACGCACAATCGGTGACGTAACAACGATCGGGTTTTTTCCCAGGTTTTCCAGCTTGGAGATCTCTGCTTCCACAGATGCCATAATTAACTTCGTCCGTTCCGGGTCGATGGTTAAATACGCGCCCTGCTCGGTCTGTTTTACGGATGACATAATCTCCTGTTCAATATTCGGATCTAAAGTAATCACGCTGGTCGCTTCATTCGGCATAAAGTAGCGGTTGGAAATCGCCCGCTTTAACGCCTGTCTCGTATATTCCGTCAGCACGTCCGTATCCCGGGATGTCGCCGCATGATCCGCAAGAGTTTCAAAAATTGTAAGCAGGTCCCGGATAGAGATACCTTCGGAAAGCAGGTTCTGCAATACCTTCTGGATCTCGCCAATACCGAGCAGCTTCGGCACCAGATCTTCGACAAGCACCGGATTGTTTTCTTTGACATTGTCGATTAAGTTCTGAACATCCTGTCTGGTCAGCAGCTCCGCGATATGGCTGCGGATCATTTCCGTCAGATGCGTCGCAATAATCGAAGGCGGGTCTACAACCGTATAGCCCAGACTCTCCGCGCGCTCCCTCTGGCTTTCGGTAATCCAGATCGCCGGCAGATGGAAGGACGGCTCAAACGTCGGGATACCTGTAATCTCTTCTTCTACATAACCCGGATTCATCGCCATATAATGGTCAAATAAAATCTCGCCTTCTGTAATCTGAATGCCTTTGATTTTAATAATATACTGGTTCGGATTCAGCTGAATGTTATCGCGCAGACGGATAATCGGCACGACCGTACCAAGCTCCAGCGCAATCTGCCTTCGGATCATCACCACACGATCCAGCAGGTCGCCGCCCTGATTCACGTCCGCAAGCGGTATAATTCCGTAGCCAAACTCCAGCTCGATCGGATCTACCTGCAGCAAGGACACCACATTTTCAGGCTTGCGGATCTCTTCGGCTTCTTCCTCCGCCTGCGTCGTTTCTTCTTCAATCGCTTCCACTGCCATGCTTTTATCAATCGTTTTGCCGACAATCAGATAGACAAGGCCGAACGCGATAAACAATACCGTATTCAGCGGAGTCGTAATACCCAGAAAAGCCAGCGTAATGCCAACCAGATACAGCACCTTCGGGATACCGAACAGCTGTGACACCAGCACATCGCTGAAATCCGCTTCTTTGGAAGCCTTCGTTACAAGGATACCAGTCGCAAGAGAGATCATTAAAGACGGCATCTGCGAAGCCAGACCATCACCGATCGTCAGAATACCGTATTTTTGCAGCGCTTCCCCTGCTTCTAACCCCTGACGCGTCATACCCATCACGGTTCCGCCGATCAGGTTAATGCCTGTAACAAGAAGACCTGCAGCCGCATCCCCTTTCACGTACTTGGTCGCACCATCCATAGAACCGAAAAACGCGGATTCCATCTGGATCTTCTCCCGGCGGTTTCTCGCTTCCCTGTCATCAATGGCGCCTGTATTTAAGTCCGCGTCGATCGCCATCTGTTTACCAGGCATAGCGTCCAACGTAAAACGCGCCGTTACTTCGGATACACGTTCCGAACCTTTATTAATAACTACAAACTGAATAATAACCAGAATAATAAAGACGATCGCACCGACAATAATATCATTGCCGCCCACAAACGCCCCAAACGTCGCAACGACATTTCCAGGATCGCCGGTTGTTAAAATAAGCCTCGTGGAAGATACGTTCAATGCGATCCGAAAGATCGTCGTAAACAGCAGCAAAGTCGGGAAAAAAGACATATCCAGGACTTCCTGCACAAACAGGCAGTTGAACAATACGACCAACGCCAGGGAGATATTCAGCGCCAGCATCACGTCCAACAGCTGGTTTGGGATCGGCACAATAAAGAATACGACCGCTGCCAGTAGGTAGAGGGCAACGCCCACATCTGCTTTCTTCATTTCTGACCATCCCACCTTTCTTTTGTATTTTCTTTATCTGACAATTCTATTAATTCTACTAATTCTGATATTTCTGACAATTCTGATATTTGTTCTTTCATTTTTTCATCGCCCATAATTACATCATTCCAATATATGCACAGTGACTGGTTGCTATTTTTGATTGTTTCTGATTATAAGCCGTGCGGCCTTCCCTCTTCCTGTACATTTTCTGCGCAGTATTGCAGCTTATATAAAAACCGTATCTTTTTCTGTATATTGCCGTCCGGATCATTTTCTATTTTACTTTCCATATTTCTCAAACACAGTTACAGTTTATTCTTTAAACGGTATACCGCAGCCAGGATTTCCGCCACCGTCTGATACAGTTCCGGCGGGATTTCCTCACCGATTTCCACATTTGCGTACAGCATCCGTGCCAGCGGTTTATTTTCCACGATTTCCACATCTGCTTCTTTTGCTTTTTCTTTGATCTGAAGTGCCAGATAATCCGTTCCTTTTGCAAGCACAATCGGCGCCTGTGCCTCTTCGGCGTCATATTTAAGCGCTACCGCATAATGCGTCGGGTTTGTGATTACGACGTCTGCTTTCGGAACGTCCTGCATCATACGCCTTTGAGACGCCTCCCGCATCCTCTGGCGCTGCTTGCCTTTGATCTGCGGATCACCTTCGGTATTTTTGTACTCGTCTTTGACCTCCTGCTTGGTCATCTTCATATCATCTTTGAATTTCCACTTCTGATAAATAAAATCGATGATGGCTAATACAAAATACGCCATCGATATCTTCATTCCGGTATCAATTACAACCGTACCAATCAGCATAATCGCCTGCATCAGAGACATATGGTACAAAAGCAGCAGGTTTTTGGAATTATCCTGAATAGAACCATATGCCACCCAGGCAATCAGTCCAATTTTCGCAACAGACTTAAACAGCTCCATCAAAGAATCTTTGGAAAAAATACGCTTAAATCCATTGATTGGATTAAATTTTTTAAAATCCGGCTTTAACGGCTTTGCCGTTACCTTCCACTTTACCTGCAGGATATTAATCACAACCATTGCCAGAAAACCAACTGCAAAAAACGGCAGCACCATCCACAAAAAATCAAGAATCGCCTGATGTAAAATCTGCGAAACCGCCCTTGCGGTCATACCCTGGCTGTTCTCTTTGACATATTCGGAAATCCGGTTATAAAACGTATCAAAAACCCCGATCATGCCTTCTCCCAGGTTTGACATCGTAACCTGCAGCAGCACAAACAGCAGCAGCAGGCCGACAGCATTATCCAGTTCCTTGCTTTTTGCAACTTTGCCTTCATTTCTGGCATCCGTCAGTTTTTTCGCGGTAGGCTCCTCTGTCTTTTCCCCGCCTTCTCCGTCTTTGGCGAACCACTGCAGGTCTAAAAACATAAAACCCTCTGTTTTATTCACTCACATACATCCCTTTTACCATATAAACAACAAGTCTCTTCATTTCTTCCGCTACAGATCCTGCCACATCTGAGAGAAGCATGACTGCGAAAAACAGGACTGCAAGCCCAATCAGCACCTTCATCTGTATACCGACCGCAAACATATTCATCTGCGGCGATACTTTCGCCATAATGCCAAGCACACAGTTGATGATCATCATACAGGCAAACACCGGCAGCGTAATCTGAAATCCAATCACCAAAAGCTTTGACATATAACTTGTGATTCCCTGCAGCAAATAATCCCACTGAAAGACCTGCTGGTTGATCGGAATCAGCTGATAAGATTCACAAACCGCCCGTATCACATAATGGTACATATTTGTAGCCAGCATAAGCAGCAGCACCATATAATTATAAAAGTTTCCGGTAATGCTCTCATTCATCTGCGTCATCGGGTTAAATTCCTGCGCCATGGAAAGCCCGACCTGCATATCAATCAGCGCACCTGCAAACAAAACAATAGAATTACAGATACTAGCTGAATAACCTATCAGCAAGCCTGTAATTCCTTCCTTGATCACAATAACCCCATATTCCATTAGCCCTGTGTAAGCAAGGTTCTGCTCTGGCAAAACACCTGTCAGCATCATTGCAATACAGCCTGCCAAACCTATTTTCGTCCTGGCCGGAACACCTCTCGTATTAAAGTAAGGCGCGGCAAATACACAGGCAGAAATCCGGACCAGAATCAACAGGAAATATTCAAATGTCTGTAATGAGTACGTCGCAGTAAACATGACATATTCCCATCCTAATTACACATACAAACTAAAATCAGACCACAGCTGCACCATAAAATCAGACATATTATTTAACATCCACGCCCCCACAAGGAGCATAACTGCAAATACAGCCAGAATCTTTGGTACAAACGTCAGCGTCTGTTCCTGGATAGAAGTGACTGTCTGAAAAATACTGATAATCAGACCGACAATTAACGATGTCAGCAGCAAAGGCGCTGATGTTAAAATAATCGTATAAATCGCCTGCCTGGAAATATCCATTACCTGGCCTTCTGTAAACATGACAGGCCCTCCTTCCTGTTATTTCTGCAGCCGTCCATCCTCTGCACAAAACCGTCAGTAAAATGTCCTGACCAATTCACCAATAACCAGATTCCATCCATCTGCCAGTACAAACAGCAGAATCTTAAACGGCATGGAAATCGTCGTCGGCGGAAGCATCATCATACCCATCGACATCAATATCGACGATACAACCATATCAATCACAATAAACGGGATATAAATAATAAATCCGATAATAAACGCCCGGCGCAGTTCACTGATAATAAAGCTGGGAATCAATACGGTCATCGGAACGTCTTCCTTTGTTTCATACGTAACGTCCGCTATTTCGCAGAACATATTGACATCTTTTTCCATTGCCTTTGAATACATAAACTCCCGAAACGGCACTTCTGCTTCTTTGATCGCAGCTTCCAGCGTGATCTCTCCTCTGTCCAGCGGCTTGATCGCATGATCGTTTACTTGAGTAAACGTAGGTGCCATAATAAACGCCGTCAAAAAGAGCGCCAGCCCTGCCAGCACCTGATTTGGCGGAGAAGACTGCGTACCCAGTGCAGTCCTTACAAAATGAAGGACAATAATGATTCTGGTAAAAGAGGTCAGCATAATCATAATCGACGGAGCCAACGCAAGTACCGTTAGGACAATCAGCATCCGGATCGGAGCTGATATTCCGCCTTCTTCATTTCCCCAGGTATACCAGAATCCGTTGCTGTAATTTGGCGCCGGTTCTTCCTGGCCTGCCGCAGAGTCAAAATTGCCGATATTATCCGCATCCAGCGACGCAGCATATATATTTTGGCGGACACAAACTGACAAGCAAACGGTCAATGCCAAAACCGCCAGCACAAATGACGCTATGCAAAATTTTTTCTTACCTGTACTCATTCTTACAATCTGCCTTATTTTTTTGGAAGATGCTGTTTTACTTTGTCAAGAATGTCATGGAAACTTTCACCCATGTCTATCTTCTGCCCTGCTGCATCCACAGTTGTTGTCTTCAGCTGCTCTTTCGTAAGCTCTGCCAGCTTTTCGATATGGTCTTTGCTTACTGCTATTACAAGGTATACGTCTCCTGCTTCAATGATCTGTATGTAACCGCCCGCGGAAACACCTAACGTCTCAACAATCCTGAGATTTGTATTGTGTGTCTTCCCCCGCTGATACTTTGCAATCCAGCGTGTCGTCAGCAAAGTAAGCAGCAGGACAATGACAAATAGCAGCAAAACCCAGATCAGCTGTCCAAAAGCTTTTAACGCAGAGAGAGCTGAAGCCTGCAATATCATACTAACCAACTACTTTTTTAACAGCTTCTAATACACGCTCTGCCTGGAATGGTTTTACGATAAAGTCTTTGGCGCCGGACTGAATCGCTTCAATAACCATTGCCTGCTGTCCCATCGCAGAACACATAATGACGCATGCGCTGGCATCCGCTTCCCGGATTGCCTTTAATGCCTGGATTCCATCCATTTCCGGCATTGTAATATCCATCAGTACGAGATCCGGCTTCGTCTCATTATACTTTTCCACTGCTTTCACGCCATTTTCAGCTTCTCCGGCAATCTCGTAGCCATTTTTGGATAAGATGTCTTTGATCATCATTCTCATAAAAGCTGCATCATCACATATTAATACTTTCTTTGCCATAATTATACGTTCTCCCTTATCTTTCTATATAATTGTTTCATCTCTTTCCAGAGACTCTTAGCACATTATAACATAAAACAGTTACGATCCGCAATCACTTTATAATTTCTGTAATCCTTACACCGAAACTTTCCTCGATTACGACAACTTCACCCTTTGCCACATACTTTCCATTGACAAGCACGTCGATCGGCTCGCCTGCAATTTTGTCCAGTTCAATAATCGTACCCGGCGCAAAATCCAGAATTTCCTGAATCGACTTTGTCGTACGCCCAAGCTCTACCGTTACTTCCAACGGCACGTCCATAATCAGGTCAATATTTTCTTTTTGGAAAATCGCCGGATTAAAATCGCCTGCAAAGCTTTGGAACTGAGCCTGCTGTACATTGACCGGCTGCTGCATCATTGGCATCGGCATCGGCTGCCCCTGCATCATCGGCATCTGCCCCTGCATTGGCATCGGCTGCCCCTGCATCATTGGCTGCTGCATCATCGGCTGCGCTGCCTGCTGTTGCGGCATCGGCTGCGGCGCGGGTGCTGCAGCTGGCGGCGGAGACACATTTTCTTCCACATCCTTTGTCATATTTTTCTTGATGCTTTCGCACATTTCCTTTGCGAAGGAAATTGGATACAGCTGCATAATCGTACTGTCTACCAGATCTCCGATTTCCATTTTAAAGCTGATCTTAATAAAATCGCCGGTTAAAAATTCATCGATTTCCTTTTCATCCAAACTGTCTGTCAGGTCAATCAGATTTGCTTCCGGCGGGCTGATATCAATCGTCTTATCCAGCATAGAAGAAAGAGACGTCGCCGCGGAACCCATCATCTGGTTCATCGCCTCGCTGATTGCGCTTAAGTGCAGCTCTCCCAGTTCATCTTCCGTATTGGTGCCGTCGCCGCCCATCATCAGATCCGTAATGACCTTTACGTCCTGTTCCTTTAATACCAACAGGTTGCTTCCGTCCAGGCCCACCGTATAAGCGATGCGGATAAAGACGCACGGCCTTTCATACTGGCTTACAATATCCTCCCATTTTGCCATGGACACGACCGGGGTGGATATGTCTACTTTATGGTTGACGAGCGAGAACAGGGTCGTCGCCGCCGTACCCATGCTGATATTGGCAATTTCACCGATTGTATCACATTCGTCTGCAGTGACCTGCTCATTTGCGGAAGCAGGCGCCCCTGCATCCCCGCCGCCGTTTTGAAGCAGCGCTGTGATCTCCTCCTGTGACAATACTCCATCCATAATCTACTCTATTCCTCTCTTATAATTGACGTTATCCTGACTGCGTAATCGTCACCCGATACGCCGGGCAATGCCGTAAATTTTTTAATGCTGCCGACGTAAATCCCCAGTTCATCTTCCACCTTTGTATCCAGCCGGATAATATCACCGACTCTGAGTCCTGCAAAATCGCTGATGGAAAAAGAACTGTGGCCTAAGACTGCCTTGACAGGTATCGGCGCTTTTTCCAGCAGGTTTTCCACCATACCGCTGTAAGAAATCTCTTCTTTTTCCTGCTGACTGGAATACCAGAATTTCGTATTCAGCTTATCCATAACCAGATCCAGCGTAATATAAGGAAGACATACGTTCATAAGACCTTCCACTTCGCCGATCTTTAAGTTGATCGTCACAATCGCGATCATCTCGCTCGGCGATATAATCTGCGCAAACTGAGAGTTTGTCTCAATCCGCTCCAGACGCGGCGTCAGCTGCACAACGTTTTTCCATGGCTCCCTGAGCAGGTTGACACAGACTGTCAGCAGCCTTTCAATAATCAAAAGCTCGATTTCTGAAAATTCCCGGGCTTTTGCCAAAGGCTCTCCGAGTCCTCCCAGCATTCTGTCTACCATGGCATACCCGATATTCGTCGCCATTTCCAGCAGGATGTTCCCTTTTAACGGAGCAAAATTAATCACCCCAAGGAGCATCGGATTAGAAAGCGAATTTGCAAATTCCGAGTAAGTTACCGCCTCTGAATTGACTACCTCCACCTGTATATTTTTTCTAAGATATACAGGCAGGTTCGTAGACAGCAGCCGTCCGTAATGTTCAAAGATAATTTCCAGCGTCCGAAGATGCTCTTTGGAGAACTTGGACGGCCTTGCAAAATCGTAATTCTTGACTGGTTTTTCTTCAACATCTTTCATCTCATCTACATCGACCTCGCCGCTGCTGAGCGCCTTTAGTAGATTATCTATCTCACTTTGAGACAGAACGTCAGCCATGAATCTCACCACCTGTCATTCGTTTTATTTTTGTCATAATTCCTGCCATCAGTTACTGGTAATTTGTCTCGGAGAAATTCACAGCGACGATAAAATCGGAATCAAATAATTCCTGCATCTGTTCTAACATATCGTTGCGGACATTTTCCTGGCCTTCATCGGTATTGATCTCGTCATAAGTATACTTGCTGAACGTATTTGATACGATCTCCTGCAGCAAGACTTCTCTGTTTTCTTCTGCAATCTTTGGTTCCAGTTCCTCATAATCACTGTCTTCTTTATTTAAGGTAATCGAAACCTTCGTTACGACATAATGCGCTTTACCGTCAGCGCCTTTTCTTAAAGTAAACGTACCTGCCGTCTCTCCGGTCAGTGTGCGTACCGCCGTCTGTCCTACCGGAATCGTATTCGCATTGTATACCTTGCCGCTTTCTAACTCCAGCTTAATCGCGCTGCATACCTGCGCAATAAGTTCATTGGACTGTTTGGCCGTTGGCACAAGCGTAATCATGATGACTGCAGACAGCACTACATTAACAAATACAAGCGCCATAATCAGTACAGACATTAAATTTTTCTTCATCGGTTATCCCATCCTTTATTGTTCAATATTATCTGAATTATATGAATTAAATACTTTAATTTCTACCCTGCGGTTTTGCGCGCGCCCTTCCGGCGTTGCATTATCCGCAATCGGGATATAATCCCCGCGGCCCGAAGATTTAATATGCGCAGGATTTAAGTGTGTGGACGCCCGCAGATAATCGGCTACTGACAGCGCACGATACATCGACAGCACATTATTGTCCGCGTATTTTGCATTATGTACCGGTACATTGTCCGTATGTCCTTCAATCTCGACCGTATGAGAATTGAATTTCTGCAGTATTTTCCCGATCTTATCAACAAGCGGCTGTGCATCCTGTGCCAGATCCGAAGAACCGGAAGCAAATAAGATCGCGCCGTTTAACGTCAGCGCTACATACTGCCCGTTAAAATCCACATCCACCATATCCTGAATGCCGTATTTTTCAAGCAAACGTTCGACTTTGTCCGCCATCTGCTCGGATTCCCGCAGCTCTGCTTCTTCAATCACATCTTTGGCAGCTTCTTCGGTTATCTCGGCATCATCCAGACCAGCTACAAAATTATCGCTCTGGTCTTTTGCAGCCTCAATGCCTTCTTCCAATCCTTCAGCGTTGGAAAAGCCGTCTTCTGTCATATGATTCGCGCCGTCATTGTCTGCCAGCGTATGCAGGACATCCTTTTCCTCGGCGTCAGACTTGCCTTCTCCTGAAGTCGTCGCCTTCGGATTAAAGTACACGTCGTATTTCTGCATCTGGTTAATGCCCGCCGACACCATACTGCCTTCCCCGACAGAGGAACCTCCGCCTTTTAAGATGCTGTACTGGCTCTGCAGAGACGCAATCAGCGCCTGAAACTTATTCTCGTCTACCGAAGACATGGAGAACAATAATACGAAAAAGCACAATAACAGATTCATCAAATCACTAAATGTTGCCATCCACGCTGGGGAGCCTTTTGGCGGGTCTTCCTTTTTTTGTTTTGCCATCTTTACTCACCGCCTCCGCCTGGGCCGCCGCTATTTAATTCTTCCCGTGCGGTCGGAGCCAGGAATGATTTTAATTTTTCTTCAATGACACGCGGGTTCTCGCCTGCCTGGATCGACAGTAACCCTTCGACGGTAATTTCCTTGACCATCATTTCAATATCATTGTTGACTTTCAGTTTGGATGCTGTAGGGTCGCACAGCCAGTTGGCGATGACGGAGCCATAGAAGGTCGTCAGCAGCGCTACCGCCATGTTTGGCCCGATGGAGGAAGGATCACTTAAGTCCTTTAACATCTTGATCAGACCGATCAGGGTACCGATCATACCCCAGGCAGGTCCTAAGGCGCCCCACTTTTCATAAAAGGCAATCACTGTTTTATGTCTTGTTTCGATACAGGTAAGGTCCGTTTCTAAAATCCCCCGCACGAGTTCCGGATCTGTACCGTCGACAACAAGCATAATGCCTTTTTTTAAGAAATCGTCTTCCACATTGTTCGCTGCTTCTTCGAGTGCGAGAAGTCCTTCTTTTCTTGCAATATTCGACATGCTGATAATATTGCGGATCGCCTCGGCCGCATCTGCCTGCGGCTGTTTGAAAGTCAGCGCGAATGCCTTAAAAGAATTGATCGTATCCGGCAGCTTATTACATCCGATAACACCGCAGAGAGATCCGCCGAGTGTAATAAGCACTGAAGGGATATCAATAAATGAATCCGTAATGACATTAAACTGGAAAGTTCCCAAATCTGTATTGAATGTCATACCGAAGATCATCATAAGAATACCGATTATTAATCCTAACAAAGTTGCTATATCCAATTTTTTTCACCTACCATTAAGTTTTTCTCTTGTATAACATTCCCTGTATATGCCTATGCCTGCTGCGGGTATTGCGGGCTTGCCGGCGCCTGCCGGCTCGTTGGCTCATCGCGGAATATTAGACAATCTTTTAATATTTTCTTTCTATATAATATTACTAGATTTTGTATCTCTTGTCTACTTTCTTTTACAATAATTTTTTTGCCGGATAAAAAGGATATCACGGTATCCGGGGTCTCTTCTACGAATTCGATTTGATCGGAATTGATCAATAGTTTTGTGTCGTTGAGTCTGGTTACTTCTATCATGTGGATGGCTCCTTTTTCTGAAGGTGGCTGCGCGGAAGTGATTGGCAGACCAGGGGGCGGCTGCACGGACGCTGCTGTCACCTGCGGACAGGCGCTGCCAGGCAAGCGGGCTGCGCCTGTCCGCAGGTGACAGCGGCTGGCGGTTGACAGGCTTTTGGTAGTTCCCCGTGTAGGTTTTTGTTTGTCTCGTTTTTTCATAAGAGAATCCGGCTCTTTACTATTGATGGAATTTCTGTGAGCCGGATTCTATTAGTTACTTATTATCTCTTGAGATTTACCAGCTCTTCCAGAATGCTGTCAGAGGTGGAGATAACTCTGGAGTTTGCCTGGTAGCCACGCTGGGTCGTAATCATCTGTGTAAACTCGGTTGCGAGATCTACGTTGGACATTTCAAGCGTTCCGCTGTCGATGGATGATCCGTCGGAATCCATTTCCACGCCGATGCCGTCGAACAGGCCGGAGTTCATCGTGGTGCGGTAGCAGTTGTTGCCGATGCTTTCCAAGCCGGACGCGTTGCCGAATCTGGCTACGGCGATCTGGCCGAGCAGTGTGGTGTTGCCGTTGTCGTAGCTGCCGTAAATCTTGCCGCTCTGTTCTACCGAAAGACCGATCAGGGCGCCGACGTGCTTGCCGTCGCCTTCGCCGTCGCTGTTGCCGTTGGACATAGCCGCTGTGGAAGATCCGCCGTTGGAAAGGTTCTTCAGGGTTGAGAAGTCAATCTCAATGTCTGAGAACGGGTTGCCTTCGGCTAAATAGTTGGATAACCGCAGCGTCTGTGTTTTATTTCCTTCAGAGCCAATATACGTTAAAGAACCGTCTGCTGTTGAAAACTGCATCTTATAGCCGTCCGTTCCAGGCGTTACGATTTCATAAGACCAGGCCCCTTTTTCACCGAATTTATAACGGACTTCTACGTCTTTTGGCAAATCTGTAGTAAAGATGCCTGCGTTATTTACATCCGTCGTTGACAAAACAATATAACCATCGCCTAAATGATTGACTAATGTATCGGTATACGTACCATTTGCCAGACCAGTTGCGAATGCCTGTAACTCTGTACTGCCTCCGGTTGGAGCCTGAATACCAGTTACTTTTCCATCAGCATCCACAGTCACCCAAAGGTCGCCGTCTGCATGCGCAATTCCTGCCAGCGTCTGATCATATTCTGAATACTTCTTGTATAGATCTTTGGCTTTTGCAGAATCAAGGACATAGTACTTAGTTCCGTTGTCTTCAACCTCTTTTAAGTTACCTTTTTGATATTCATCAGTAAGGTCATCTAACACATTATGCACCTTTGTAGGTGCGATCGTTGTGCCGCCAGCTGTACCTCCTGTCATCCAGGCAGGCATCGGACCTGTATAAGCCATGCCGCTGCTGTCAAAAACTTCTACTCCTGTAACCGCTCCGGCTGCATCAACAGTAGCCTGCACTCTCAGTCCGTCTTCCAGGCGGTCTGATTTACCAGTCGCAAAAAGTTCATTTAAATACTCAGAAGTAAAATTATACTTTATCGGATTTGTGCCAGCTGCATTTTTAATATCATTGGCAAGCTTTGTCAATGTATTTCCCATACCGCTTGCAATCTTATAGCTGTCTGTAACAACAACGTTGCTGCCCTGACCGCCTCCCCAAAGATCTCCAAGACCTACGTTCGCGTCTGCTGTCAGAATCGAAACGCCGTTCGCATCCTGAATATCTGTCAGGTTGACGGTATATTCCCCTTTATCTCCGGTTTTCTGCACTGCAAATCTTGCCGTATAAGAATAGCCCAGGTTATCGTAGAAGCCCAGGCTCAGCATATGGCCTTTATCAGAATTGACGTTGCTGCTGTTGTCATCTAAGATTCCGGTACACATACCGTTGGTTGTATATTCCGGCTGTGAAGTCTGGTTTGCCGGCGACATAACTCTTAACGGGGTTACGGTATCTTTACGGATATTGCCGTTCGCGTCTACCTGCCAGCCCATAACCTGGTATCCGGTCGATTCCATACAAAGGTTGCCCGCGCCGTCTACGTAAAAAGCGCCTGCCCTTGTAAATACATTTTCTGTCCCTGTGTTAACGATATAAAAACTAGTTGAGTTTTTATCGGATAATTTTAAGTCGAAGGCTTTTCCGGTAGATTCGGATGCACCGCCTGTATCAATATCAATGGAAGTGGATGCGAACGTAACGCCAAGACCGATCTGTTTGGCGTTCACACCGCCCTTGCCCATTTCAGCATTCGGACCAGATGCGAAGGCAGTGTTCTGGTACATCATCGTACTGAATGTCGTACGGGTGGATTTAAAGCCTACCGTGTTTACGTTTGCAATATTGTTACCAATTACGTCCATTTTCGTCTGGTGGGTCTTAAGACCTGCAACCGACGAATATAATGCTCTCATCATAGTGAAATGACCTCCTGAATTTTGCTGCTGTATTGAGGCGCTGTGCGGTTTCTTCTGTCAGTCAGAAACCGCAGCCTCCCGATCTAGGTCCAGCCTACATGATCACAGCGCCGTCAATGTTGGTAAAGATACTTTCGTCTGCTTCACTTTTATCTAAGGCGGTAACGACCGTCTTATTGGGTATGTTTACGATAAATGCGAGTGAATCAACAATTACGAGTGAATCATGAATTCCTTTTTCGCCTGCTTTTCTGACACCGGATTCCAGGCGTTCGTTCTGTTCCCTGGATAAGCTGATGTTGCGGGTCTGCAGACGCATGGATGCGTGCTTGGAAAATTTTAAGGGACTGATTCCTGGTGCCGCCGTATCCTTTAACTGTTCTGTTTTTGTCTGGCTGGTCTGCCTTAACACTTCCTCAAAAGATACGCGCGGGCCTGCATCCGCTGCAGCATCATTTTTCTGCGTCAGATACTGATCCGTCATCTGTTGTATGGAAGTGAACTGTTTTTCGATTCCTTTCATATTTTCAACTCCATTTTTTTGCCTGATATCCAAAGCCTCCCTGCGTTGTCTATCCTGCAAAGATTACGGCCTGTCAGTGTTGATTGGCGTTATTCTGTTTTCTGTGATTTTAGTTCGTCTAATATCTGCTGTAAAATCGAAGCGACATCGTCTTTGGAGTCCTCGTCGTCGTCCGATGTATGTCCGAATTTCTTTTCTGCTTCCTGAATCGCGGTTGTGACTTCCTGATACTGGGTCATGGTAGATTCCCCGACATTTTTACGCTGTGTTTCTGTCAGTGACTCGTAACAATCGGATGCTTTTTTGAGGGATGCCACATATCCTTTGAGCGTCTCCTCGTCGGCTGCTTCTACGTCGGATACGGATGGAAGGCCATTGACCAGTCCGGTAAACTGGGTTGCTTTTAACGCGTCCATCTTTGTCTCTAACTTACGCAGCTTATCCAGTGCGTCTTTTTCTACAAACTGCTTCTGAGAATCTGTCATTTTTTCGTATTCTTCGCGTGCGGATTTTAAGAGTCCCGCGTCATTGACCGTCAGATTCTTTTCATCCGGAAGCAGCTTAACCATCTCGTGGAATTCATTTGCCAGTACGGAACCTTTGTAATATTCCTCGTCTGCTACGGTATCCAGCTTATCGAGATCGTACAGCTTATCATTGACGGAAATCTTGGTTTTGCCGTCCTGTTTGGTAACATAATCTACTTTGCCTTTGACATATCCATTATCGCCGTCATTGATCAGTACGTATTTGCCGACCAGTGCGTTTGCTGACTGTTTGTCAAATGCCTGCTGCATGTTGTTTAAGGATTCTACCATCGAGAAGGTAGCCATCTGTGCAACCCATTCCGTATTGCTTGTCGGCTCCAGCGGATCCTGGTACTGCATCTGTGCGACCAGCAGCTGTAAAAACTGTTCCTGGCCCATCGTATTGTTGACGTTTTTCTTTTTTCCGCTTCCACTGGTGCTGGAAGATGCGTCTGAGGAATCTTCTACGACTCTTCCGTCTTTTACTGGTTGAATTAAAGCCATAAGTATTCTCCTTTCTTTGTTATAATAACTGATTTTTCATTCCGTTCCAATGTTACCGTTATTTCTTTTCCTATTTCTTAGCGGCAGGCTGTAAAACGGCGCTGCGGTTATGCTTTATAATCGACGTTGTTGCCGTGATCACGCATAATTTGCGCGACGAGCGCTTCTTCTTCGGACATCAGGCCGGAAATGCCGTTCAGGTTGTTTAAATCATCGACATTGATGGTTCTTCTGGAATGCCTGCGGTTTTGTTCTTCCTGTTGTCTGGCCTGTTCTTCCTGGCTGTGGGCATCACGCTCTAAGTTGCTCTCAAATTCGTGCGCGCCGACCGATACTTCGACAGCGTCGACTTTAATGCCCTGCTGATTTAAGTTATCCTTTAAAACAGCTGCCTGCTGTACAAGCGCTTCTTTCAGGTTTTCATTCTGTGCGGAAAGCTGTGCGGTTACAACGCCTTGTTTTTCCGATACATGCAGATAGACTTTTCCAAGATTAGCCGGATTTAACTGCATTTCAATGGATTTTACATCTTCGGACAGATGAACCTTCGTATATTCTACGATCTGGTCAATCACTTCCTGCAGATGAACCTGCGGCAGCGGCGCTTCGGCTGTCAGATTCTGCGGCGCCTGCACGTTTCCGGTCGTCTCCTGCGGATGTACCTGTGCATGGAAGTCAAAGCGCGTCTGTTCCTGTGGCTGCTGTTTTTGATTCAGCGTATTTTGCGGCTGTGCTTCATCCAACAAGGTTTCCTGTTCTCCAGCCTGCGGATTTTGCTGCTGTCCCTGTTCCTGTCCGGTTTTGGCCGCCTGTTTTGTTTCGTGCGGCTGCGCTTCCTGTACCTGTACCGTATCCGGCTGTTCCTCTGCCGTCTCCCGCGGCTGTGCCTGCACTGTCTGTGCGGCCTGTTCTGTCTGCTGCGGCGCTGCTTTTGTCTCTGCCGTCTGTGTCGTCTGCTGCACTTCCTGCTGCGCGGCCTGTTCTGTCTGCTGCGGCGCCTCCTGTAAGATTTCCGGCGTCTGCTCCTGCTCAGGCAGCATAGTTTCAATCGGCTGTTCGGTCTGTTCCAATGCCGTATGGATCTGTGTCATCAGATCATCCATGGACATGCCCAATTCCTGTAAGAGATCTTTCGTAATAACAGATGTTTCCTGCATCACAATCTGAAAATTCTCCTGAAACAGCATCATCCCGGCATCCTCACTGCCTGTCAGCTCAACCGCCAGTGCGACCAACTGCTGTGGATCCAGCAAATCCGCCTGTGTCAGTCCGAGCAGCTGCATAGCTGCTTCCAGCTGTTCGTCATCCACACCCAGATTTTCTTTGATGCTTTCCTTAATGTCCGCAACAGCTTCATCCACTGCCTGTGTGACTGTATCGGTATCCGCTTCACTGCCTTCGCCGCTGCCTGATACCTGGTCCGCTTTTGCCGCAGACTTGTTCTGATACTGCTCATACTGCTGTTTTACGCTGCTGCCGCTGTCCGCTGCTTTTGCCTGCGGAATGGCTGCCTGGTCTTTTGCCGTCTGCGCTGTATGGGAAGAGTTCTGACGCATATAATTGGAAAAAGTGTTCTGCAATCCCTGGGTCTTTGTGTTTCTTGTCCCTGAAGTCTCTGCCACTGGCGTTGTTTCGGTGCTGGAAGCTGTCATAAGTTGTATTGCTGGCATCGTCTGTCTCCTTTCTGTATATTTCTTTTTATTATATAAACTGCTTTCCAGAAGCGTTCCCATGCTGTCTGCGCTCCGGCTGCAGAATATACCAAATTTCCTGCAAATATCTATTATTATATAATC
>VSNY01000048.1 GCA_009774535.1 Lachnospiraceae bacterium | reverse complement strand
ATTCATCTGTTTTTTATCTCCGTCTTCTGCAAATCCACGAAACATAGCTGAAATTTTCGTGTTTTCGCTGAAAATTCTGTGCAAACTTGCATTTTCTCAACTGCTTCTGTATAATTGGAATAACTTACCCGTTAGACCCAGTTCACAGATCGTTAAAAGGAGGTTTCTTATGCCAACGATCAATGATATAGCCACCAGACTTGGTATCGCAAAAAGCTCTGTTTCCAAAGCAATGAACAACGCGGACGATATTTCAGAGTCCCTGCGGAAAAAGGTATTGGAGACCGCCGTGGAAATTGGTTACGAAAAAACGCGAAACCGCAGAAGTGATCAAAAAAAACTCTGTATTCTGATCGAAAATATGGATTATCAGAGCGCTTCCGGATTCGGACACGATATTGTACTCGGATTTGAGCAGATGGCAGTCCCGGCCGGATGGTCTGTAGACACTGTCCCGCTGACTGAAGAAGTACAAAAAGAATCTTCTTATGATGTATTTATGCTAAGCCATCAGTACGAAGGCTCCTTTATTCTTGGATTTTCCCTGCTGGACCCCTGGATGCAGGATCTAAAGACGGCCCGCACGCCGACAGTGCTTTATGATAATTATATTCAGGAAAATCCGCTGGTCTCCTATGTGGGGGCAAATAATAAAGAAGGTTATGATATCGCTGTCGCCTATTTGAAACAATTAGGTCATACCCGGATCGGGTATCTGGGCAGCGATATGAATTCTATGATTGGACGGGAGCGGTATATGGCCTATGTTCATGCCATGCAGCAGCACAGCCTGACCGCAGAGTCCGCTTTGACCGGACATTCTTATTTTGTGTCGGAATGTGTGCAGAAATACCTGCCTGCGCTGCTGGAGCAAAAGGCTACGGCAATTCTGTGTGAACATGACGGCCTGGCCGCTTCGGTGATGACACATTGTATGGAACTTGGGTATCAGATCCCGGGTGATGTCAGTATTATCGGATTTGATGACGCGGCGTTCAGCGCATTTACTTCACCGCCGCTGACCACGATCCGCCAGGACCGCAACGCGCTTGGAAGATGCGGGTATTATGCACTGAACAGCCTGCTGAACCAGACCTTTATCAGTTCGCTGCTGCTGCGGGCGGAATTGGTAGAGCGCGGGTCTGCTGGAAAGGTTCCGTTGTAATTGCCTGGCGGGGCTATGCGGACAATACTGCAGACATATCGCATAGCCCCTTGCGCGTTTTTTAAATTGCTTTTTCAGGATCTTTATTATGCTTCTTTCGCGTATAACACTTTCAGTATAATCGGCGTCAATATTGACGACACAATAATCAGTAAAATAACTGACGTAAAATATACCGGAGTCAAAAGCCCGGCGGATAACCCTTTTTGCGATACAATCAGCGCTACTTCGCCCCTGGTCATCATGCCCACGCCGATCTTAAGCGAATCCAGACGGCTGAACTTACAAGCCCGCGCCATCAGCCCGCACCCGACAATCTTTGAGATCAGCCCGACCGCCACGAATGCCGCCGAGAAAATCAGGATCGCGATACTGACGCTTTCCACATTTGTTTTCAGACCGATACTTGCAAAAAAGACCGGGCCAAACAGCATATATGAATTCGTATCCATTTTTTCTGCTATGTACTCCGAATCGCGGATGGAGCAAAGGATAATGCCTGCGACATACGCGCCCGTAATATCCGCGATGCCAAAATATTTTTCCGCAATATACGCCATCGCCAGGCAAAACGCCAGCCCGGCTATCGGGATACGCCTCGTATGCGGATATCTGGTATCCACACTTTTAAAGATCTTATAGCTGACCAGCCCGACCACAATCGCAAATACAAAAAACAACACCGTATTGATCAGCACTCCCATCGGATCGGAATCCGGGCTTTTAAATCCGATCACGAACGTCAGTACAATAATCCCAATGACATCGTCAATAATGGCTGCGCTTAAAATCGTCGTACCGACCCTGCCTTTTAATTTGCCCATTTCTTTCAGCGATTCCACGGTAATGCTGACCGAAGTGGCCGTAAGTATCGTACCAACGAATACCGCCTTATAAAACTCCTCCGACCCCCACGGAGCGGCGCCGTAAAACGCCATATACAGCACGGCGCCGCAGGCTAACGGGATAAATACGCCGGCACAGGCAATCAGCGCGGCAATCGGTCCCGTTTTCATCAGATCTTTTAAATCCGTCTCCAGCCCGGCAGAAAACATCAGCAGGATTACGCCGACCTCCGCCATCTGGATCAGAAATTCCGATTGGTCTACCCAGCCTAATATACTTGGGCCAATCAAAAGCCCCGCTACAATTTCCCCTACGACCTGGGGCGCTTTACATTTCCTGGCCGCAATCCCGCATAGCTTGGCAGCTATAATAATAATCGCCAGGTCTTTGAATACAAGATAAGATTCCATTTTTTTGCCTCTTTCTTTTTTTCTAAGTTCCGAACGATATTTTATCTCTGCTGTTGTATTTTGTCAATATTGCAAACCGCCAAATAATTTTGCCTGAAAGCAGTTAGAACGGCTCAATGAGTGACCGGAGCGGCTGCGATATATGCTTCCATCAGATCTGCCGCGATCTCAATCAGCTCCGGACAGGGACGTTTTTTATAATACTCTGATGTACGCGCGCTTGGTACAGGGCTTTTATCTTTTCCTTCCAGCCCCAGCAATTCCCGGCAGACAATCGATCCCGTCTTCTCCCGGAATTGTGCCGCCAGTTCCTGAATCCTGGCATAATGCTCTTTTTTTGCCTGCAGATCTTTCGGATCATCATACCCATACAATGCCCCCGCCACAAAAAACATCCCGCTGACAGCGCCGCACACTTCGCGTAAACGTCCCATCCCGCCGCCAAACGACGACACCATACGCACCAGCTTGTCCTTTTCCATTCCAATCTCATCGCTAAACGCAAGCGCTACTGACTGCGCGCAGTTATATCCTTCCATAAAAAATGCTTTCGCCTGTTTCCCTTTTTCTGACATCGCACAGATCCTTTCTTTTTCTATTTCTATTATGATAAATGAAACAACTCGTCAAAATCCGTTTCTATTATGATAAATAAAACAACTCGTCAAAATCCGTTTTTAAATTCGGAAACATGACAAGCTGTAAATCTTCTTTGTTCTCTTTGCGAACCGTCTGATACAAGTAGAAACAGGTTGTGCCGTCTTCTTTGCCGTCATTTAAATAAATTTCAACCTGCTTCCTTCTCCAGTCTGCAATCCAATACTCGGAAACACCAACTTTTCGATAGATTTCCATTTTCTCCCCACGGTCATATGCTTCTGTCGCATTCGATAATACTTCCATAATCATGCGGGGAATCCCGGTCAAAGAAACATTTTTTCTGTCTCTTGTATTACAGTTAATGGAAACATCCGGAATCACAATCTTATTGTCATTTTCACGCCACTGATACTGCACTCCATCCCCTAATACGCGGCAAAGAGAGTCTTCGATTTGCTTTCCAATCATAACTACAAAATTATTAATAATAAAGGAATGTTCCACAAAAGTATTGCTCATGTCATCGATTGGTAATGCACCCATATGATCACGCCCTTTCTTCTATACTAACACTATACAAACAGTATATCAAAATAACATTTATTTTCAAGTAAAAATCAGCGCTCCTTTTCCGGATCTAAATTCGCAGATTCTTTTAAAACGTTATTCCATCCTTATTCCTAATGTGTTATAATTGAAAAAACCGGGAAGCATTGTTAGCAAGATGTTTCAAAAAAGGCTGATCGTTAGGAGTTGCTATGGAAGTGTGGTTATGGACTGTCATTGGCATTATGGCTGTGATTATCATTGCTTTGCTTATCAAAATTTATATCCTGCTAAAAGCGGCAAAAGAAATCGCAAGCGCTTTTGCTGACAGGCTCCAAACAGATACGAATACACTGATTGATCTTTCTTCAGGCAACAGATCTATGCGTAATTTAGCAAATAACATCAATCAGGAACTTCGTAAACTTCGGGCTGAAAAACACCGCTTTCAGCAAGGCGATATGGAACTCAAACAAGCTGTTACAAATATCTCTCACGATTTAAGAACGCCGCTGACCGCGATCTGCGGATATTTGGATTTACTGGAACAGGAAGAAACATCGAAAACCGTAAAACGCTATCTGGAAGTTATCCGAAATCGGGCAGAAGCTCTGACGGAATTAACGGAAGAACTGTTTCGCTATACAGTTGTTATTTCCAACGACAAGCATACAGTCGAAAAACCGGCTGCCATTCAGCGGATTTTGGAAGAAAGCATAGCAGCTTTCTATACTGCCCTGCATGAAAGAGGAATTACTCCAAAGATACAACTGCCAGAAAATCCGGTTGTCAGAACACTTGACCCGTCCCTGTTAGCGCGTGTGTTTTCTAATCTTTTGAACAATGCCATGAAATATAGTGACGGAGATTTAGACATTACTTTGTCCGAAACAGGGGAAATCACTTTTAGCAATACGACATCCAGGCTGAATGAAGTGCAGGTTGGAAAGCTGTTTGACCGATTTTACACGGTTGAAGCCGCCAGAAAATCAACCGGACTTGGTTTAGCAATCGCCAAAACATTGGTAGAGCAAATGCATGGAACAATAACGGCTAAATATGAAAATCATCGGCTCATAATCTGCATACTGCTTCCGGACGTCTCAATTTCCGGAAACAGTCAAAAGCTGTGGCCAGGAAAGGTTCTTTGAATCTTTTGGCCAAATCGCTCAGGCTGTTCCGGAAGGCTCTTTCCCCTGCAGCTTGCCCATAGGGCAAAAACAAGGAAACAGGATACCTGTTTTAAGGTTCGTAATATTTTTTCCAAATTATAATACAGCGGTTTTTTCACATTATTTCAAATCTTTCTTCTGAAACAGCACAATACCAGCAGCTGTAAATACAATGAAAAGTCCAAAAGAATAAATCGGCAGCGCCTTCTGGTTTGGGGCGGCTCTTCCAGCTAATTGAAACATCTGCCCTGCCGGGTTAAGATCCAGTAAGATCTGATACATTTCTTTTTCTGATTCACTCGGATATTTAGGGTTTTTAACTTCTTTTATGATTGTCTCACCATTTACAATTGTAGCGCTTGGTATATACTCTGGCGCTTGTATCCGGCTCAAACAGACCATCGCCGCCATCACCAGCCCAAAAGCAAGCATAATACTAACAATTGCTGTAATCGCCTTATTCTGAATCACCATCGCTATCAACGTAAAGATACTCGCATAAGCAACAACGACTGCGAAGATACAGCCAAGAGATGTCAGCAGCTTGGAAATGGGTATTGTGATTGCGCCAAACAGCGGTATACCAATACAAGAAACAACTGCTATAAGTATCACATAGGAAAATAAACTTGTCATCATAATTATGATAAAATTAGATAAGTATATATGCATTCTTTTATGCCCGACAATAATTTTATTCCGAATAACGCCATCCGAATATTCGGTTCCCAAAAACAGGCTTGTAAAAATCGCAATTACAATACCTATGATCGTTGCATAGTTGAGCATTAATTGTTCTGTTTCTATCAGATCTCCATAATTTCTCAAATCTCTATATCGTGTATAAATCATCAGCAAAGCAAGGCCCATACTGAATGCCGTTAAGATCAGGAATAATTTATTTTTGATTAATCTCGAACCGCCCGCACGTAATAATTTAATCATTCTTACCACCTCCAACAAGACTGATATAGTAGCTTTCCAGACTTTCATCACGCTCCCGCACAGTAATCAGTTCGCAGTTTTCTTTTGCCAATGCAGCCGTCATGCTGGATATATGAACTTTGGCATATACATCGGCAGCCTTGTCTGAAATTATTTTGTAATCCATTTGCATTTCATCCAGTACACGGGCAAGCGCTTTGATATCGCTGACCTCCATACAGACACACTTTTTGCAGGCTGCTTCTAATTCTTCCGCGGTCATTTCTTTTATTATGCGTCCATTGTCAATAAACCCATAGTGCGTTGCCAGCTTAGACAGTTCATCCAGAATATGACTGGAAATCAAAACCGTAATCTGCCGGTCCCGATTCAGTTTTAAAATCAGTTCCCGAATATCAATAATCCCCTGTGGATCAAGACCGTTGACAGGCTCGTCCAGCACTAAAAAATCCGGGTCGCCTGCAAGTGCGACTGCAATGCCTAATCTTTGCCGCATGCCGAGAGAAAAATGTTTTACTTTCTTATTTCCTGTATGTTCCAGACCCACGAACCGCAATATTTCAGTTAATCCGTCAAAGGACGGAAGTCCCAGAATACGATATTGCTGTTTGAGATTATCCTGCGCCGTCATGTCAAGATAAATGGACGGCGTTTCCACAACAGCCCCCATTCTCCTGCGGGATTTTACAATCTCCTGATCCGTATTTTCCCTTCCATACAGCGTATAGCATCCGGACGTCGGCTCCTGCAAGCCGCAGATCAGACGAATCAGCGTTGTTTTGCCAGAGCCATTTTTTCCAATAAAGCCATAAATAGCTCCCTTTGGTATGTTCATAGATAGTCCGCTTAACGCTTTGAAATCTTTATAGTTTTTGCTCAAAGCGTTTGTTTTGAGAACATATTCCATAAAAATTGACCTCCCTTGAAATGATGCCGCTATACTACCATGAAATCGTAAAGAATTCGGTAAAGAAAATCGTAAAGAATTCGTAAAGATTTGCAGCCGATCAGATGCCCCATAGAACTGTTACAAAGATTTATTCCTTCCGCATTTTAAATCCGATTCCCCAAACCGCTTCTATATAATCCTGATCCGTTACCTCACGAAGTTTTTTTCTCAAATTGCTGATATGCATTTTCAACGAACTTTCCGTGCAGTCGGGCGTATCCTCACTGATCCGGTCTAACAGAATTGATTTCGTAACAACCTGTGTCTGATTTTGCATCAGTATTTTTAGAATGGCATATTCCGTTCTTGTCAGTTTTACCCCGGTTTTGCCAACAGTGACACAATGCGTATCCATATGAAGAACCAGATCCCCAAATGTTAAAGAAGCATCTGCGGATGTATGAGGCGCGCTGCGCAAGTGTACTGCAATTCTGGCTAAAAGCTCTTTGGTATGGAATGGTTTCGTTACATAATCAACCGCACCGCCAAGCAGCAAATCCACCTTATTCTCAACATCAACTTTAGCGCTGACCACAATCACCGGGATCCCTTTGATCTGTGGCAGTATTTCTTCGCCATTTAACCCCGGCAGCATCAAATCCAGCAACACAAGGTCTGGTTTTTGACCAGACAAAACAAACAGCGCCTCCGTTCCGGAATAAGCACGGAAAACGCCATATCCTTCTTTCGTAAGTACTTCTTCCAGTACATTCCCAATATGGATATCATCATCGATAATTAAAATATTTTTCATAATCACACCGTCCCATTCTGTTAGTATGGCATACGGCGCCGCATTTCGTCAATCCTTAACGGCAAAAAATATTCTTACATGCCTAAACAATAAAAAGTGTAAATCCTATTTCATTCGAGAAAAAATTCTCAAAAATTCAGTTTTCAAAAAAGAGTGTTAGATGTATAATAGATGCAGTGGAAGAAGGTGATATTTTTGAGTACAGCGGAGCAGACTCATCAACAGGACTTGGAGCGTCTGAAATCACTCCGATATATGGACGATGATTTTATGACCGTCTGTCTTGCGGATCATTTTGAAGGTGTGGAACTGATACTGCGGATTATTTTAGGGCGAAAAGATATAAAAATTATATCAGTCAGGACACAAGAGCCGTTGAAGAATTTGCAAGGACGTTCTGCTATTTCTTTCTGACAGCTATGTGATTTTTATTACAGAAAATGATGTTATGCAAGGCAATCAGCCAATATACACAGTGGAGAGATATGTCACGATCAGAAAAAAGAAAGTACTGTTTGGTGATGGTTCACATATTATATATGTGAATGGAACATATCGGGGCAATGATGAAGTTGGTAAATTAATGCACGATTTTTCATGTACAAACCCCGACGATATGAACTTTGAAACACTTGCGAAAAGAGCAAGATATTTCAAGCAGGATGAGAAAGGAGTAGCGGCCATGTGTAAAATTATGGAAGATATGAGAAATGAAGCGGCACAAAAAGCGGAACAAAATAAAGCAAAAAGAACAGCGGTTCATTTAATAAAGTTAGGTAAAATGACTTTAGAGGAAATAGCAGAAGCTACGGAGTTATCCCTTGATATCGTTAAGGAGTTAGAAAATCAATCCATGCAGTTAGCCTAATTGGAGATATAGAAACCAGTGAATATCAATCAAACGGCGTAAAGACGCATGGAACAATCAATGGAAAACCATACGTCTTTTTTGCTTTTAGGACATCCGCTCCCAGACCATCCACGGCGCTTTCCCGGCTGCCGCCAGCCCCTCCAGCTTTTCTTTCTCCCGCTTCGTATCCATACACTGCCAGAAGCCGTCATGCTGGTACGCGCACAATTCCCCGTCCGCTTCCGATTTTTCCCGGAACGAAAGCACTTTCCGGACTACTTTAAATAACATTGGATTCCGTTGACTGCTGAACCGCCAGTGTCAGCCCCAATGGCTGCATGATTTTTAAAATGGTGTCCAGGTTCGGCGTCGTTTTGAAAGATTCAATCCTTGCAACAGATGACTGCGGCATTCCGCACATGGCGGCAAGCTCCCTTTGGGAAATCCCCAGCGTATTGCGCTGTCTGATCATCGCGCTGATAATAGAAGATAATGCTTCCACTTCCTCCATTGTTTTTCTGCCTTCAGGATCAACTTCTTTTACGTGCTCTTTATAGTCATTCCAGGTCTTCATTTTTGATCTGCCTCCTTTCGGGCTAAATAATCGTCCCGCTCTGCCTTCGCCTTTTTCAGTTCCTGCTGTGGTGTCTTTTGGGATTTTTTACGGAACTGGTGCAGCAGGACAAAAGTGTTATCCTTGTAAAAGAAATAGAATACACGGTTATTTCCTGGGCGTAGTTCCCAGATTCCGTCTTCAAGATACTTGGTAATGTTTTCGCTGAGTCTCGTGCCGTTATCCTGTAATAACTGGATATAAAGGCTGATCTGTTTGTATTGTATGCGTGCATCCTTGCTGGTTGCAGCTTTTGTCCGAAGCTCCTCTAAAAAATCCCATAACTCCGATTTGCCAGCAGGATCTTCATAAAACTGGATTGTGTACATATTTTATTATGCCCTGTCTGCACTATTTTATTTTTCTGACACTATAATAGCATAAACGCTATCATAGTGTCAATCGTATGGAATATGTTTCAGCAATTTTTTGCCACACTTCTTCATTCGTGGAATCTGTAGTCCCAAACCATCCACGGCGCTTTCCCGGCTGCCGCCAGCCCTTCCAGCTTTTCTTTCTCCCGCTTCGTATCCATACACTGCCAGAAGCCGTCATGCTGGTACGCGCACAATTCCCCGTCCGCTACCAGCCGCTGCAGCGTCTCCTGCTCAAACACCGTTGCGTCATGCTCCAAGTAGGAAAAAATTCCAGGCTCCAGCACCATATACCCCGCATTGATCCGCGACCCGTCCGCTTCCGATTTTTCCCGGAACGAAAGTACTTTCCGGTCTGTCTCCGCGATCTGCAGCACTCCGAAGCGCTGCCCGGCATGCACCGCCGTCAAAGTGGCCGTCCTGCCATGCTCCCGGTGGAATCTGACCAGACGCAGAAGATCCACATCGCACACTCCGTCCCCATAGGTCATCAGAAACGTTTCCTCCCCGATATAATCCTTTACCCTGCGGATTCTGCCGCCTGTCATGGTATCCAGCCCGGTGTCAATAATCGTTACCTTCCACGGCTCCGCCACGTTGTTATGCACGGTCAGCTCCCCGCCTTTGCTGAAATCAATCGTTATATCGCTGTTGTAAAGGTAGTAATCCGCGAACCATTCCTTAATCACATGCTGCTTATAGCCCGCGCAGATAATAAACTCACGGAATCCGTAAAACGAATACAGTTTCATGATGTGCCATAAAATCGGCTTGCCGCCAATCTCCACCATCGGCTTTGGGATGCGGTGGCTCTCTTCACTGATGCGGCTGCCGTAGCCGCCTGCCAGTATTACAACTTTCATTTCGGATTTTCTCCTTTTGTCTCTCCTCCCGGCAGCCGTACAGACCATGCCTGCATGCTGCCGGTTATTTCCGCCTGTGTCTTTTTATCAACGCGGCACAAAGGCATGCCAGCCACGTCAGGAAGGAAACGCACATCCCCATTGGCCTTTCCTCCTTCCTCCCGTATCCCGCTTACGGACAGGCTGCTCTCCGCCACGATATAATGCGGCCGCTTTTTTACTTCCAGATAGATTTTTGAAATATACTGTCCTATAATTCCCATACAAAACAGCTGTATCCCTCCGATCAGCGTGATCACGCAGACCGTCGAGGCCCATCCGGCCACGGGATCTCCCCACACCAGCCTGCGCACCGCGACCACCGCCACCGCCAGAAAAGAAACCGCCGTCATAAACAGCCCGGACCAGGAAGCCAGACTCAGCTGCACCTGGGAAAAATTAACCCCCCGTCAACAGCATAGCAAAACAGCTTCCAGAAGCTCCATTTCGTCGTACCCGCGGCACGGCTGACATTCTCATAAGGCATTCAGTACGTCCGAAACCCAATCCATCCAAAAATCCCTTTAGAAAACCGGTTGTATTCTCCCATCCTGACAATCGTATCCACCATATCCCGCTTCATCAGCCTGAAATCACGCGCACCGTCCACAATCTCCGCGTCCGAAATCCGGTTGATCAGCCGGTAAAACCGCTTCGCAAACCAGCTCCTGACCGGAGGTTCGCCTTCCCGCGAGACTCTGCGCGCCGCCACACTGTCAAACTCTCCGGATGCAAGTATCGCAAGCATCTGCGGAAGCATGGACGGCGGGTCCTGCAAATCCGCATCCATCACAGCCGCATAATCCCCATGAACGTTGCAAAACCCCGCATACATCGCAGCTTCCTTTCCGAAATTTCTGGAAAACGACAGATACGACACATGGCTGTCCTTTCTGCTCAGACTGCGCAGGATTTCCAACGTGCCATCCTTAGATCCGTCGTCAATAAACAACAGCTCATATTCTGCAGGCATGTCCTGCATTACTTTTTTAAATTCCTGATAAAAAACAGGGAGTACTTCCTGTCCGTTGTAGCAGGGAATAATCACTGACAGCAGCATCATTTCTCCTTTCCAACCATGATCAGACCAGAAATAAGATACTGTAAGAACGCATCCACAAGAAACGCTTCTTTTCCCGACCATACCAGCCTGTTTTCATCCCTTCCTTCTTTCGGGCATCCGGACTGTCCCTTCCATCCTCCTTTGAAAGAACGGACCGTTCCTTAGACTTTATTCGTACTGATCTGACATTTTGATCACGATCAGATCTTCCCGTACCTGCACATATCCTTCCTTCGGATACGACGGCATATCCCGTGAAATCTCCCTGGCGCGGTAAACCTTTTCCCAATCCGCCCGCTGATACGATACGCCAAAATGATTCTCGATCATCCTGACCAGCCGGTTCGGCTGCTCATTGACCCGTTCCCAGCAGGATACGCCGATGCTGAGATCCGCATTCGTATCAATACATGCCCGGTTGATCCGCGGCGAATAATCTCCAACAAACACCATTGGCAGCGGCGGCTCTGCGCCAAGCCCCAACTGGTCTACCTGGTTTATGACCTTTTGTACAACTGCCATATCCATCTTATCCTTCATGTCTTCGGTATACCACAGCCGGAACGCATCCCCCAGCTGCCCCCAGATCCCCGCTGCTGCCAAAAAGGACAGCGCCAGACATACTCCCCGTCTTTTCAGACTGTCATCTGGCTTTGTCCGCCTGCCGCCCGTCTGCTCCAGTACAAACAGCAGCAGAAACGCCATTACAAACGGATACGCTAACTGCGAACGTATTACGGTCACTGTCCCCGCATAAATCGTAAGCATATGCGCAGACAGCCAGACCACCGCCATAGACGCCGCATACAAAAATTTGTACTTCCAGTCCTTTGTTTTCATTAAAATCACACGCAGCACCTGCAGTGCAGCAAAAAATGCCGCGATACCCATCAACCAGGAATACGCAATGCCCATGCCCAGATGGCTTTTTACAAAATAAAC
Organism: Lachnospiraceae bacterium; assembly: GCA_009774535.1. Taxonomy (GTDB): domain Bacteria; phylum Bacillota; class Clostridia; order Lachnospirales; family Lachnospiraceae; genus Eubacterium_J. Next base: position 13,569 of record VSNY01000048.1, on the reverse strand, counting down.
CGCAAGCTGACGCAGAATCTCCTTAGTCTCCCACACACCCCATAAAACCTGTCCGGTCAGATAATCATCCGGCATAAAAAAACGGCTGGTAACCACTGTATTACTAATAAAAGCTGCAAGAAACACCCCCGACATCCATGCAATCCTGCGCAGCTGTTCTCCTGCATCAAAACTGCCCGTGTCCGATGACAGCCCAGCCAAATACACGCCTGCACATAACGCCAGAAACATCGGAACAAACGCCTGATAAGAAGAAAATACCCATACCAGCAGCAGCGTTTCCAGCAAAAACAGCACAGCCATCCTGCATTTCGGCTGCCGGTGCCAGTCTTTTACTAAAAACATCATCCAGAACATCACAACTATAAATATCTTCAAAAATAACGCCCATACAATTTCAAACCACTGCACGGTAAAATAAAACTGATAGACCCATACCGGACTTGCCATAAACGCCATCGCAAAGATCCACAAAGCCAGCCTGTTCTTACCAATCCCTGCCATCTGGAAAAGCCTGCACAGCAAGATCACTGCAGAGGAAAACAGAACCAGGCATAAAGCCCCGGTAAAATATGGATTAAACCATAACAGTCCGAATATTTTTTTCGTAAATACATTCCCCTGACGGCCGATTTCCAGCCAGTTTAACGTACTGTCTTTAAAGTATATAACATCATCCGTATCAAACAGCGAATTTGTCGTAAAAGCGTGTTTGCCATGAAGAAGACACACGAAAAGAAAAATGGCGGTGCATAGGAACTGGTTTTGTCTGCAGAATACAGCAGTATCTTTCATCCAGGTTTTTATTGTATGCATTGACCAGCATCCCCTTCTTGCAAAAATACTTCCAATTCCTCCGGTATCTCAAGTATTTGGCCCGTCTCCACATAAGTATCAATATTATAAATCAGCAGCGGGATTTCCTTTTCCCGATATTCTGCAGTAAGCATGACTGTTGTTGCCTGCCCGGCTGTCAGATGAACAATCAAAGCACCAAACACTACCAGCAGAGAACCTAAAAACACCAGGTTCGTCCGGGCAAATTCTGTATATGCTAGAAGAAAGACAGACCTTTTTTTACTTTGTGACATTACTTGTCCTCCCTAACCCTGATGAAAACGCTTGTCCCCATTAAAGACAAAGCATAGACTGTTATCGCCATTTCCCTATATGTAAACCAATAATGAATATACGAATGATTCGTTGCGATCAAATACCATCCAAACGGAAACAATGCATATATAATGAAAAACAAATGATTCAGCTGTATCTTCACTTTATGATGGATTCCGACGATCATACATACCACTATAAACATAAGAATTGCATAAAGAAAATCTTTTCTTACACTCAAATTCCTGCTTAATACATCAAAATAAGTAAAATTCTCACTTGCTGTCTCATATCCTGACCGTGTCAGAAAAACAGATGCTGCATCCTTTAAAATATTTCTTTTCAGTACAATGCTCCCAAGCACCCATTTCCCTGCCCACATACAAACATAGCCGCATCCCCAGGCACCTGATATTTTCAAAAAAGAAACCAGCTGTTTCTGAATCTTGTCCGAATTGCAGATCAAAAATGTACCCGTAATTCCTAATGCCACAAGCGGATATGATAAAAAATCAAAAAAACTCGTTAAGCATCCAACAATAAAAAAATGATATATCCATACATCTGTATTTGATTGATATGCTTTGTCAAAGTACAAAATAAAGATAAACTGTATCAATACCATGGTCCATATTTGACTCATTTGCATAGACAATAATAAGACTGCAGGATTTAGAAATAAATATGTCAAAATAAGCGGTATCATCTCCTTGATCATATTTCTTTGTATAAAAAGTACGACCACTATGACAAGCAGACAAATCTGCACCGCTCCCATCACATAACGTATTTCCTGATAATTAAAAAATAACAGCATTGGTTTTAAAAATATCTCATATCCATGCCAATATCTTGCGTAACTAATAACCGAACTGTCTTCCTTTCCGCCAGAATAAAGTTCCACTAAGCATTCTGCCGGGTTCTTTCCGTTTTCGCGCAAGTATCCATTACGCATGGCTTCTGTATATGCAGCTCCTTCCCCATCATAAGCTGCAACCAAAAGCATGATCGCATCTGTCCAATTATCCAGCCTTGCATCCAAATGACCTGCCATTAACTGTGGATAAACTCCCTCCTGTTCAAAGACTCCTTTTGATTCTGCAACATGTTTATCCATAATTTCTGCAGGAAGTAAATGGACAAAACACATCATAAGAAAACCTGTTAAAATCAATGTAACATAAATCATGCAAATGTTTCTGATCATTTCCCGGTTTCCTGACTCCTGTTTCATATACTGCCTCCCGTGATCTTTTCCATGATCCGTGCCGTCTGCAGAGAAAGCTGATCAAACTCTGACTTTCCGGATAAAACAGCATTTCCAAAGTATTCCACTGCCGCACACAGATTATTTTTCTCATCAAACTGCTTGGCTTCTATCGTCTGCTGTATCTTTTGTCCTGTTTCTGCATCTTCCTGGTGACCGATAATCCTGACTGTATCTTTTTTTAACATATCAAAAACTATCATACCATTTTCACAGATCACTTCGATCCGTCTTATCTTCTCGTCAGAAATAAGACTGCATTCTATTTTCCCTCTAACGTTATGGATCTTAAAAAACAAGACCCCTGCTTCTGCCTTGCCACTATTATCATATTTTAGTGTATCTACTGCTGTTATTACATCATCCTGTACAGATATCCCAAAGAGAAACACAAGAACAGAAACCATATGAACACCAATCACTTCATACACATTATCCTCTTTATAAAACCTTCCAAATTGCTTGATATCCATACTAATATATTGAATCTCCCCAAGCATAGGTATATTCCCTTGTAAGAAATGCACCATCACACATACCCTTTTGAAAAAACTTTTCTGGCAGCACTTCCTCATTCGGTATCTTTGCCGCATCACAAAACTTTTTAAACTGTTTCCCATCTGACCAAGAAAAACTTTGTGATGTGGCATAAATCTGCTTAAATTCCCAATTAATACAGAACCCAAAATCCTCGTTAAAACGTTCAAAATACAAAGCAGATTTCATTGCTGTTGAAATCGATCTTGGATAATGATACCCTTGATGCACTCTTGCCTGATTGACATACGTAGCTCTCTGAAATGGTTGTGGTTCACATTCAATCACAAGCGCCTTCTGGCCTCTTTTAGCACAAAAAAGCGCAGAATACAATCCATAAATACCAGCGCCAATAATTATTTTGTCAAACTTCATATGATTTTCCTCATAAATAATGCGAATATCCCGTCAGTCTATATTTCTTCTGACACCTCTGCAACTCATACACATTTCTTTTACAACTGCATAAACGCATCATACCGATCCAATACTTCCTCCGTAGGCCCCAGTTCCATAAACTTCCCGCCATCCATCCACAACACCTCATGACAGAACTTTTTCAGCGTATCCGTAGCATGCGATACGATCAGCACCGTCCGGCTGCCCATCATCAGCTCTTCCATCTTCCGGTAACTCTTCTTACGAAACCGTTCATCCCCAACCGAAAGCACCTCATCCACCAGCATAATATCTGTCTCCAGTATGGCCGTAACCGCAAAGGAAAGCTTTGAATACATGCCCGATGAATAGGTCCGCACCGGACGGTCGATAAAATCCCCTAACTCCGAAAATGCAATAATCTCATCCATATGCTCCCTGACATAATCCAGACGGCATCCCAGCAGCATCCCCGATTTCAGGATATTTTCCCTTCCAGTGTTATTGCCGTTAAAGCCAATCCCGATCGCCATCAATGAAACCCGGTTCCCTTTCGTGTCGATATAACCCTGGTCCGGGCGGAAAATGCCTGCCACGGAACGCAGCAGCGTCGTCTTGCCAGAACCGTTGCGCCCGACAATGCCTAAAATCTTCCCCTTTTCCACAGTGAAAGAAAGGTCATCCACGGCACGGATCGTTTCCGCCCGCTTCACTCCTTTTTTCAGCAGCCCCTGATGCATGGACATATGCGCCAGGTTCCTGTAATCAATGCTTACATGGCTTACTTCCAGTGCAATTTCACTCATTCATACCTCCTACACGACTTTCACATAACTGTTTTCATTCCGGTATACAAGATGCACCCCCATACAGCATAACAGCAGCGAAGCCGTCAGCCATACCCCCAGCAGCGGCAGATTCGCCGCCGTATTATAAAGAAGCGCGTTCCTTAACGTATCTATGCTCATGGCAATCGGATTCAGGCATACCATCAGCACATTCAAAGGCTGCGGCAGACCTGTCATCACATCGTAAAAAATTCCCGAAAGAAACATCATCATATTTAACAGGATGCCAACCGCATAAGCCATATCGTCAATATATACACCATAATGGAGCAGCACCATCCCCACGCCAAAGGAAAACAGGATCACCGTCGCAAAAGCAGGCACAATCCAAAACGCCTGCATCCCAACCTTTACACGGAATATAAACAGCATAGGAACCAGCACCGTTAATGAGAACAGCATTTTGTAAAAATTCAGCATCATATTCGACAGCAGCAGTATAAATTTAGGTACATAGACTTTCGTAACAATATCCCTGTTATTCCTCACAAGCTTCACGCTGTAATTCAGCGTTTTGCAAAAAAACTGCCACATCAAAAGCGCTGAAAACACAAAAACCGCATAGTTTTCAATCGACCTGCCCATAATCTTTCCAAACACAATCACGTACACCAGCATACTGAAAAACGGTTCCAGCAGCCACCACAGCCTGTTCAGGTATGAATTTGCCACTTCGGCCTTGAGATCCGTCTTTGCCGCATAGACCATATACTGGCTATATTTTTGCATATCTCCCGCAAATTTGCGAAATTCCGCCAATGTACTGTAATTATCCCAGATACCGTCCTCTGACTTCTGATTATTGATAATTGTCAGCAGAATAACAAGAAGCAGAAATACACATCCGCATATCCCGGCATATAAAATCCTTTCCTGCAGACAGGAAGCTGACAGTGCCTGCAGGCGTTTTACAAAGCTGTCACCCACTTGCAGCCTGGCATTTTCCTGTTCAAAGCAGATCCCTTTTTCTGCAAGCGCAATCCCTTCCCGATTGGAAAGTTCATAATAAAAATTGACGGCGTCCGCTTCCCATAGACGCATGGATTTGTTGTTTCCGTAAATCCTTACTTTTTTAATCGTGTCGTTTTTATCCGTACCCTGCAGGATCAGACTGCTGCATGTCCCCGCCGCAATTTCATCTTTTGTCAGCAGCACATGATAATTCCTGTCCTTTCCCACAAAAGACAACTGCAAATCCCTATTGCGGAACGGATAGACTGCCGCTGCGGCAACTGAAAAAATAAATATTCCGATTAAGAGGATCAGCAACGGCCTGTACCAGTTCCATCCATTCTTTTCCTTCTGCAAATTCTCTTCCTCCAATAATCTGCATGGTCTACCAGATGACAATATCCGAGTTAAAATAATGCGACGGCCTGCGCAAATGTTCCGGCACCGGCGTCATATACCCGTGATATCCCATCGCTTCCATCAGCCCGTCCGCGTCATCCGGAATCATTATTTCCACATCCCGAAACGGCACCCGCTTCCCTTCCCCGAACAACTTCTTAGGAAACCGCCGTTCGATACAGGTAACCGCGCAGCTTGGCATAAAATAATCCTCTGTCTGCTTATGCTCGTACCGCCGGGACAGCCAGTCATACAGACGGATCAGATATCCGGCCGGGATCATCTTCCCGATTTTTACAGCGATCTTTAACTGCCGGATAAATGCCTTTGTATTTTTTCTTTCATATTCTTTAAAATCCACATAGGCCCGATGCCCCATACACAGCCCGTACACTTTCTTCATCAGGCCAACCGTCCTTACATGCTCCTCCTCCCGGTCGCTGGCATTGTCCATAATATAAATATCAAGAAACACCCTGTCCCGGATATCCGCCGTCGCTTTTCCCAGCACTTTGTCAAATACCTTGACGGGCTGCCTGGAATTTTTATCAATCACACGCGGCATAAAATCCAGAAATGCTCCTCCGCCATACGCGTCAGACAGCAGCAGTTCATACGCGCTTCCCGCCCATTCCTGTCCGGCCACTTCCCGCAGCTTTTCAAAATCCGCCCGCGGCATGGCCACATCCAGGTCGTCATCCCAGGGTATCATGTCCCAGTGGCGCAAAGCGCCGATCAGCGTGCCGCATATGGCATAATAATGTAACCCGTACTTCCTGCAGACCCGGTCGAACTCCGCCACCATCCGCACCAGAATGTCCTGGATCTGTCTGACCGTCTGTTTTTCCCTGCGCACGGCTATGGAAAACTCATCCAGCAGCGCCATCCGGTTATCATAACGCAGTGTCCGGTAATTAAAGTTCCCAAACGTAAACGCCTGTTCACGCATCCCGTCATGGTTTCTGCCGCACAAAACCAGCAGGCACCCATCCGTATGTTCATCCGCCAGTGCGGACGGCGGATAAATGCGCACGCCGTCTTTCACGCAGCCCCACTTGGACGTATCGTTGTCAACCGCATAAGCCGGAGGATACTCTTTCCCGTAATGGCGCATATAATGTTCAAAATAAACGCCCGTGCCAAACAGGATGATCCTGCTGCGTTTTTGGTCAAGCAGTGTAATCTTCATAGCGTCCGTCTTTTGTCCGCCGCAGTAAGCTCCCGGTATGCAGGACTCCATCTTCACGCCTGCCAATGCAAAAAACTCCCGGTCTTTGCGGAATTCCTCCCCGTATTCGCTCCCATAAAAACACCGGGAAAAATGCAGCTGCCTGTACATGGCCCTGCGGCTGAGCATTTCCGCATCAAGCACGACCACTTCCTTCCACCCGAGCCCTTCCAGCTCTTTTTTGGTTTTTTCCGCATCCGGAAAGGACTGATTCCCGAAAATCCGCGCCAGAACGGCATTCCCCGGAATACCGATCACCAGCCTGCCGTATGTTTCGCGCAGCCTGGCAAGCGCATCCATCTGGCGGCGGTCAGACGGATCTACAACCGCCTGGTAATAAGCGGTTTCCCGGACCTCCCGGTCTAAAACCCCACGGATCTTCGTCGAATTTGTCTGCTCCGTATACGGGAAAAACACCAGATCCGCCCCCTGTTTTTTCAGCCATTCCTTCTGCCTCAGCCACCAGGGGTCATCCTTGTAATCACTGCCTGAAAACTGCACGTCAAAATGGTATTTCTGGAACGCTTCCACAGTCCCGCGGAATTCATACGGAATCGGCGCCGCCTCATCCACATACCTGCATGAACGCACCATCTGCAGACGTTCCTCAAACGGCACGACCGGCTCTTTTCCCTTTTGGTTTCTGACATATTCATCCGCAGACACCCCGGCGATCAGATAGTCGCACTGCTCCTTTGCACGCCGGAACAGATTTACATGCCCCACATGGTACAGGTCAAACACTCCCGCAACATAGCCGATATGGTAAGGCTTGTCCCCTCTGCCGCAGATGCCCTGCCTGCCGGGATAGTTCCTTTCCCAGTCATAAATGCCGATCTGGCGCGCTCCCAGCCGGGTCAGCTGCTCCAGCACTTCCGCCGGGTCCCTGGTTACGATAATCACCTGATACGAAGACGGGTCCAGATGTTTTAAAACATCCGGCTGCTTTACCGGCACGCCAAAAAATGCAGTCCCCCATTTTTTCGCATTATTATCAAGCGCTGCCTCAACCGAAAGCTCATAACCGTAAAAGCTGAAAAATTTGCGTGCCCTGACGCCGCCCGCGCCAAACACAAAGATTTTCTTTCCTTCCAGCCCTTCAAAGCAGTTCTGCCCCCGTATCGCTTCCAGCTGCGCCATCCGCTTTTCCACAAGCCTCTGCTGCGAAAGCTCCGTCCGGTTCATCTTTCTGCGGTTGTCTTCGATGGCACGCCTGGATGGGTCATGGAGCTTCTTATGCCCTTCCATCAGATCCATCGCATTCAGCTCCCAGCGGAATTTCTGCTCAATGGCCCGGATTTCATCCATACATCCGCTGATCCCGTAATGGTCCAGAAAATAAGCCATCGGCAGAATCTCGTCCAGTTCCGGAAACGTATGGTATACAATAATCAGAAAACGGTAAATAATCACACGCAGCGGCAGATCCGGGATATCATATTCCTGGTCAAAAAACACAAATTTCCCCTGCTCATAAAAGCAGTTAAACGGGATCAGGTCTATAAATCCATGCTCCAGAATCTCCCCCAGCTGTCCGGATTTGCGGATCTTTGACGACTTGCGCAGTTCTTCCACATACGCGTCAAACAGCGCCTGCGTCTCTTCCTTCCCCTGGTAGAAAACTGTACGGATCTGTTCTAAAAGCCCCGGACTCTGTACATACTCCATCTCATAAATATCATCCTTAAGCTTTCCCGGCACCAGATGCATCCCTCTGTTTTTAAGAATCGCATGATTCCTGGAAAGCTGCCTGAGATTCTCCACGCCATTTTCATAAACCGGGTACTTGCGCACCGTCCCGTCTGTCCTTGCCACGGTAATACTCTGCCTGTCAGCCGGCCTTTGGGAAGAAACCGTTGCAAACCGCACGGCGCTGTCTCTTCCATCCTTTCTGGCTTCAAAAAAGAACCCGTTCGCCATCGGATAAAACAGCCCGGACGTGACCAGGCCCGGATACATTTTTTCCTCATGCGCAAATACCAGGCTGTTATCTTCGTACCACGGATAACACTGGAAACTGCCGCTGATCTGACAGGAAAAGGAATAGATTTTTTTCGCATTGCGCAGGGACGGAAACACCGCAAATCCGGACACACTGCCAATCCCCGCCCGTGTAAAAAGCGCTTCCAGCTCCCCCAGTCCATAGCAGCGGCGCCCGTCCTTTCCGGTCTGTCCTTCCAGCTCTTCAAACAGTTCCTGTTCGTACGGCGTCTTTTCCCCACAGAAATGACGGATGGCATATCTGTTATTTGCAGTCACCAGCAGGACGCCAGAAGGATGCAGGCAGGCAAACGCTTCTCTCAGCAAAACCGCCGCACGCTCTGCCGTCTCCGCTTCCAGTGATTCCATAAAAACTACATAATCGAACGCGCCTTTTCCGACTGCGGCATGTCCGCATTCCAACAGCTTTTGATGGTCCGTTTCTTTTAGTGTGAACCCTCTTTCAGCACAAAACTTTCTGATCAGGGAATGCTTTGTTCCTACAGACAGTACCTTTGCATCTTCCTGGAAATCGTACCATCGGAGGATATTTAGTTCTGCGTCCAGCAATATATTCTGATATGTTAATTCTATGGATTTTCTTTTCAAACAAAGTACCTCCCTTGCACGTCATCCCGTAAGGTCTATTACTACCTTTCCTTCTGCCATTGCCCGTATGGAACTGAAATATTTATGACTGGTTACCAGTACAATGTCTACCTGATCTTTGACCTCGTCAAACGCATAAACGGTATAACCATAGATCTCCTGATGGTTTTTTGATAAATCCTGATCAATGAGATAATCAACGGTAATCTGATGCTGCTCCATCTTCTTAAGAATTTTCATCCCAACTTTTCCACATCCCCATATAGCAGATTTTTTGCCCGATACATGCGCAAGTTCCAATAAACTCTGTATTTTTTCTATTTGCATATGGCCTATTTTTGCCAGTATCCCATCCAGCTCTCTGTTCTTTTGATGCAATTTATCTGTAAGAAGCAACCGCTCTTTTCTTTCTCTCTCACACCATTGTTGTATAGAAATTAACTTATCTTTTTGATTCTGGTAATTTTCATAGGAAGCGGATAATTCCTCTCTCAACCTTAATCGTTCCATCCACTCATTTTGATGCCACTGCTGTACCGTAAGCAGCCTTTCCTTCTGTTTCTGATAATCTTCATAAGAAACAGACAATTTTTTTCTGAGTCTTAACCGCTCTCTCTGTTCCTTTTGATAACATTGCTGAATAGCTTCCAGCTTATCTTCCCTGTCACTCCATTCAACAACCAGCTGTCGGAATCTGATTCTGATTCCATCTGGCACGCCATAAAATGCAAATCGCTCTATCTCATCCAGCAATCTCCATCCCGTTCTTGCTTTTAAAAGTATCTGCTCTGCTAATTGAACTCCATATTGGCGGGTCACTTTTGGATATTCCGGATTTGTAGATAGCTTTATCAACGCTTCATAACATAAAAAGCACCCATATACCTGATAAAAATCTTTTGGCAGTTTCTCTGTTTCGGCACTTCTCTTCAGATAAAATTGCTCGGGGATATATCTGACACCTGACGCCTGGATTATATTTGTAAATGTATATATTTTGTCTTCATAGTCCATGCCTGGTTTCAACCATAATTCATGATTAATAAAATACTCTCTATATATCAGTTGTCTCGAGTTTAAAAGAACATACTGTCCCTCCTTTTGAAATTTTTCCAATAATGCCTGGCCAGAATACTTCTTTTTGTATTTACTGTATTGATCAGACAGATCTTCTTCAAAAGATTCATTATATAATTTGGTCTGAAAAAGCAGAAGATCCAAATGCTCTGCCACAGTTTTTTGATATAAACTATCCAATGCATTTTTTTCAAGAAAATCATCACTATCTATAAATAATAAATATTCCCCCACCGCACATTGGACTGCGATATTCTTTGCTGCAGCTAGTTTATAACCTGACAGATGAATGATTTTTATCCGTGGATTTCTTTTTCTGTACAATTCCAGTCTCTGAATAAATACATCTTTCCAGCTTATATCTATACATAAAATTTCTATTTCTATTAAATTTTGGGAGATTATGCTTTCCAGGCAGTTGCAAATATATTTTCCATCGTTCGATGACGTTACAATTACAGATACCTTTGGCCTTTTTTCTATATCATATTCCATTTTAATACCTGCAAATTTCGACTCGTTTAATTGTTCTATCTCATTCCCCATGCAAAGAGCCTGCCTAAATCCCTCCCATGTTCTTACCAACTCTTCATCTTTACAATCATTTGAATCACATACAAACATCATTTTCTGCATAAATGAATGGTTTGAAAGATACTGTAATGCATTTCTCCTGTCAAAATCAAAATAAGCACTTTCGATAACTGCAGATATGGCATACATCACTGATTTATAAAAACTTTTTTCTATTTCATATACTTGTATTTTCTTATAAAAATCATCATATATTTTGTCATAAGAGTTCAATAGTCGCGCTATTATACTAGCAGCGGAATCTCCCAATACTTTATTACTGAACAGAACTTTATTAATACAAACTATCCTGGATGCATAATACAAACTGAGATACTTAAATCCGTTCCATCCATATTGAAATAAATCAGAATGATTGTTTTTTTCCAAATATTCTTTACTATATATTCGATTACATAAAACAGGAAGGGTAAACGACAAAATATCGTTTAACTCATCTGCAGCTGAAAAAACAGCTTCTTTCAATACAAATAAGTGATTTTTCAAGTATACTGGTTCTTTCTCCAGCACAGAATCACATATCGATTCAAATTTGCCATTTATAACTACCAGTTCTGCTCCTGTTTCAAACGCTTTTTTAAATCCTCGTTCTAACAATTCCGGCATATAAACTACATTTTCATCAATAAAAATAAGATATCGACCCTTTGCCTTACTAATTGTCTCTATGATATCATCTCCGCAAGCCTGTATAATCTCTATGCATTTGAATGTCTGTTGTCTAAGACTTTCTATACATTCCTTATAACTGCATCCTGACTGCTGCAATATTACAGAAACAATAGGTTCCGCACAGAAATATTGATATGTTTTTTCCGGATCATCTAAAACCATCTGCAAGAATTTCCAATTATAACCACTGAAATATTGTTCCTCCAATAGTTCACTTTGCTGTGCTCTCTTAAAATCACAATTCATACGCTGTAAAAAACCGAACCTGGCATCCATAGAAATATGATAAAAATTCCAACAATAACGTTCGCACTGAACAGCCAAAAGATCTTGTTGATATTTTTTTAGTAGCTCTGGTTTTTCGTTTAAAAAACGTTCTACTTCATAAAATTCATCACAAACACAATACACTTTTGATTCTGACTTAACAGAAGAATGCACATTATCCACTCTATAATGCAAATAAGCTTCTTTTAAAAGTAAAATTCTGGACGCGCATATCAAGCACTTAATAATAAATCCAGTATCCTGAAAAGATGCTCCTGGAGATTCTAAAAAATAAATATCATTTTCATTCAAAAAACTTTTTTTATAGATCCCAGTCCATATGCTGGGTGACATCAGTAATATATTTCTAAATTGATCTGGATCAATAATCTCATTGTACGGCAAATTCCGAAATATTTCATAGTATTCGTCTTTTATTCCATGCTCTGTGCTATATTGATAATAATTTGCCTTTACAATTTCTGCAGACATTTTCTCAGCTTGTATAAAAAGTTTTTCAAACATATGCGTGTCTGCCCAATCATCTGATTCAACAATCCCAATATATTTTCCACTTGCAATACTAATGCCAAGATTCATTTGATATCCATAACTCTTTTTTTCAGAAATTAACACTTTAAATCTGCTGTCTTTTTTCGCATAATCCTGAATCAGTTCCAGTGTTCCATCTGTTGACTTTGCATCAACGCATATGATCTCAATATTCTCCAGTGTCTGGTTCCTGACACTTTCTAAACACTGAACTATATAAGAAACTACATTGTATGAAGGTATAATAACGGAAACATCTGTTTTTTTTGTCATTTTATACACCATAAATTATTTTATCCAAATCTGTCTGCCTTACACATGCGTATTCTATCGCTTTACAAAGCAAAATAATTAACTTTTCCAATCTGGTACAGTATTTAATATATCCTTGTTAATCTTAACTGCAGATTCAAAAAGCCACCTGCCTTCGGCATCCAAATTTTGCAAAATTTTAACTTGATAAGATTTTAACTGTGTTTCATTCGGCATATAATACCAGGTATAGCTTAATGCACTAACTACATCGGAAATATGTTCTTTGGTATCCTTTGTATATACAAATGCTCCAATATTTGGCAAACGGTTTCTTACCGTCGTCCTGGTATCCTCAACCAAATACTTTGGCGCAGTTACACAGTCAAAAAGAATTTTCGTGCAATATGCCATCTCCCGGAACCTATTCCTATTCGATGTGCAGTAATTACATGTAATATCATGTAACACAACAACCGCACCTTCTTTCAAATACGGAAACAACGCCAGAAAATCAAGCAGTTCTCCAGGAAGAGCATGTACTGTATCCAAAATCAGGAAATCAATATCTCCTCCAATTTGATCCATACATTCATGTGCCAATTTTCCTAAGTGGAATTTTGGGTTTGTGTCAGGAATCCATTCCTTTGCCAATTCTCCCATATAACCGGACTGCATTTGACCGCCTCTGTACAATTTTTCATTCAGATCAACCGAATGCAATTCATATGGCACTCCTAACAGGTACATGCACTGCATAATGATAGCTGTAGTACCCCCCCCGCTATGCCAACCTCCATTATTTTTGCAGGTCTGAATTTTTTCAGCATTCCACATAAAAAAGC
>VSNY01000047.1 GCA_009774535.1 Lachnospiraceae bacterium | reverse complement strand
TTTGATGTGCAAACTTATTATACATGAGAAAGTGTCTTGTGCGTTATTTTATTTTTCAAAAAGTTGTAAAGTGGTGTTCTATTTATAAAAATATGTAATCTCTCATATCACCTTTTGTAAAAATCATTCATAATTATGAAACATGATTTTTACGGTATTCACCTCGTTTCCACACAAAAAAATACGGACAATAAAAAATAATTTTTATCATCCGTTTTGTTTTGCCTCTCACCAAAGTTTAGACGCAATTTATCATATTTTTAAGTGCATTTAACAAAATTATATCTGCATTCGCCGTTACTTTTCTTATTCCTTATCAGACAATGCTTTTTCTCTCATATTGCTATATTTACCTGATAATTTCAGTCTCATCTGATACCATACAACAGCCCCATGTTCCGAAGCTGAAATACCTTCATTTTCAAACCCAAATTTCTTGTAGTAATGTATCAAATGCTTTTTGCAGGTAAGTACCACTCCTCTTCGGCCTTGTGATTTAGCATCTTCAATCATTTTGTTTATCAATATAGCAGCATAGCCCTGATTCTCATATTCCGGATGTGTCTCTACCCCAAATATCATCTGCCATTTTCCCTGTTCATTATGCAGTTCTGCATTATGATACATTTCATCATGCAAATCTTTATCATCTGTAACCATTCCGTTTACCATACTGATAATATGTCCGTCTTTTTCCAACAGCCAAAAATGATTGGCATAAATGGACAGCCTATCAAAAAAAGCCATCTTAGAAGCCGCCTCTTCTTCTAGAAAACACACTTTTTCCAAGTTTGCAATCTCGTCCAAATCATGAATTTCTGCCTGTCTGATTACATATCCTTCCACCATGTTATACCTCAAGGATCTGCGGTTCTTCTGTGAAAGAATAGATAACAGCGCTTTCAATATCAAAATACAATGTATTCGTATTGTCGTCTCCCGCTGTATAAGCATTCTTTAAATGCGGATATTCTTCTAATATCGCATGATGTACCTCAATTCTGTTATCTTCTTTCAATTCCCCAGAGACACGAATCCACCTGTCATCTTTATCCATCGCTGATAATTCAAACCTGGGATTTTTTTCAATCTGCCTTGATACATTTTTCGCTTTTGCCGTCAGGACATATATCTTATCCTCAAACAAAAGAGCTGTTCCAAATGGGCGTACTCTTGGGGTATCCCCGTCTTCCGTTGCTAAATAATAAGTTCCAACATCCTTTAAAAACTGATGTACTTTCTTTAAATCTTTACCTGCCATAATATTTTTTCCTCTTTCTTTTTATTATTGTTATAATCTTCAATGCCATCTCATAAACAATCAGAGATTGTCATACAAATCTTCTGTAAATGTCAGACCGCCTCTGTATCCTGCATAAGTGCGATTAAAAACCAGTCTTTCATTCATCGGAAATGATGCCAGTATAAACTGGATATCCTTTTCCAACGCCACTTCACGTTCGTTGCTGCTGCCGATGAGTAAAGTTATCTCCTTTTCTTCATTTAAAAGAGCCTGATTGATCTCATACTGGTCTGCTGTAAATACGATCCTCGGCGGAACTGCATATTCCAGCTCGTTAATCTTTGCTATAATTCTATCCTTGTCCTCCTGCCGGAACATCGGCTCCGATATAATCACAAGTACAGGCGTAAAACTGAAATCATTTGCCAGATACCTTGTAATGCCTACTGCGTTATTTGCATCTGCAACTACCGCAAAACGTTTCCAGCTTACAACTCCAACGGACTGCGCCAGATAGCGGTAGACATAATCCTCTTCTGCAGCAATTACCTTTTCAACCAGCCCATCATCTAAGTCAAGGGCTTTTGCAACTTCCCTGACAAAACCCGTGGTATCAGTTGCCCCTATAAACAATCCCGGAATCCTTATGCTTGGAACACCGAACTTTTCTTCAAATTTTTTTGCCGGACCATTCCACAACCATGGATTCACAATAATATTTAAAGCTGCGCCTGAGCATTTTTTAATATCATTGATTCCCTGATGTTTGGTAAAAAATGTGTTGACCCTTAGCCCAAGCAAAGACAATATACGGTCAATCTCTTCCAACGTACCGCTCCAAAAAGGATCGTGATAAGGAACTATCCCAAAAATATTTACGAGTTTCCCATCTTTTGGAACATCTTCTTCTATCACCTGGTCTATCATGGCATTCCAGACTACTTCATAACCAAGGTTGCTGTCTCCTGCAAATCCCGGCGTTTCAATGGGATAAACTTCATGCCCTTTATCCTGAAACTCCTGTGTAACGCTTACAATATCATCACCAATGATGCCTGCGGTACATCCTGTCAGTACAAAAAAAGCATCTGCGTCCATAATATCAATGGCTCCCTGTATGGTAGTCCTTAATTTATCAGTTCCGCCAAATACTACTTCTTTTTCCAGCATATTACTTGAGGGAATCGACACACTGCTGACAAAGCAGGAGGATTTATGTCCTGACTGTCCCTGCTCCGCTGCAGATGTCTGCATACAGCAGCCCGGCCCCGCATGAAGTATGGGACATACCTTATCCAAAGCGCCCAAAACAGAATTGATTCCTGCCAGAACACAGCCTCCCCTTGGATTTTCCAATATCTGTGACATCCTAAGCACCTCCTTCAATATACTTAAATGCATTTTCTTCATACCATGAATCTTTGTATGGCAGTCTCACATGCTTTGCTAATTTCACATTAAATCCCGGATTCTGTAACTGATCTGCAATTTTATTTCCCAGATATAACAGCCCGTCATATCCCATAGTGGGGCGCTTGCCATCCAGAACATGTGTTGTGGGGATACCCAGTTTTGCAGCCCATTCCGGCACTCCTATAAACGCATCCGGTTTTAACCTGTTTACAAGATTTGCCTGCTCAAATGGCTGCATATTTGCAATATCCACCACAAAATTTTTGTGGATTCCATTGAGATATTCCATATCAGCCTGGGCATCGTCATCATACGTAGGCGTTTCCAGTCCCACAAGTTCCATGCCAAAGTCATCAATCAATGCAGCCGCTGCAAAAGAACGCCCTGTCCCTCCGCAGATAAACACCCGTTTTCCCTGCAGCCTTTCTCTTATTTCCGCCACCAGCGGCTCTATGCGTTTATGCTCCATGGCAATAATCTCTTCCACTTCCTTTTCTTTTCCCAATACTTTTGCAATTCCGCGATACCATTTATCTGTGTTACGGATGCCAATCGGCATTACGGTATGGGAATATGGAATTTCATAGTCCTCCCACAAGCTTTTCATAAACTCATCCGCAAATACTTTACAGATGGACGTGGAAGCCTCTGCCGCAGGTATCTTCTTAATCTTTTCCAAAGAACTGTAAAAAGGGATATAATTTACACGAATGCCAATTTTTGAAAGCATACGCTCCATTTCCTTTTGGTCTGCAAAGCTCACGGTTGTCGGGGCAAAAAGGTTCACTAACCCTTTTTCCTTTGGCACTTTCTCTTTTTTTAATATGTACTTATTGATAGATAAAAAAGCAGCGTCAAAACCGGAGGCACATATTTTAGACTTAAAGCCTTCACAATGAATCGGAACCATAATCGTATCCGGATACTCCTGCTGTAAATCAGAGGCAATGGCATCTATATCATCGCCGATAATTCCAGATGCGCAGGATGCATAAATAAATGCCAGTTTCGGATTGTACTGTTCCACCGCTTTTTTCACAGAATCCCGCAGTTTCTGTTCCCCGCCGAACACAACGCTCTTCTGGTCGATATTGGTAACAATAATCTTTGGGTTTTTAATATTCTTGATCCCCCTGTGCGCCTGTCCTACACGGTACATGTCAACTGCCATAATAGAACATCCCACGCACCCTTGAGGGGAATGGGAGATAAAAACAGAATCCTCCAACGACATTAACGCTGCCATGCTGTTGATCTGCTGGCATTGCAATCCCTGTGCAAAACTTCTGTCTGCTCTTTTTAAACAGCCTTTTTTAAAGTTCTCCTCCACTTCTTTTCCGGTTGTTCCCAGATCATTGATCCTTCCCGGCCTGCTTTCACGCACACCGGAGTATTGTACTTCTGCCATATTTTCCACCTCGTCTTTTTATTGATTTACTAAATATTCCGGAACAATATCCCGTCCCATCTCTTGGAGCATTTTTTTATCACTTTCAATTGTGGAACCCGAAGTAGTCAGCATGTTTCCGGTAATCGTTGCACTTGCGCCACTCCTGAATGCCTGCTCTCCATTGTTTTCCATGAGACGCCTTCCTGCTGCAAGCCTGATATTGGCAGTTGGATTAATATACCGAAAAAAAGCAATCGTCCGCAAAATATCCTCTTCCAAAAGAGTTCCCCGGTTTTCTAATGGCGTGCCTTTTATCGGCATAAGCGCATTGATTGGAATTGATTCAATTTCTAATTCTGCCAGGCTAACTGCCATATCCAGCCTGTCTTCCCATGTTTCCCCCATGCCGATAATCCCGCCGGAGCAGACACAAAACCCTTCTGCTTTTGCCATCTTAATTGATTTAATTTCTGTTCATAAGTATGGGTTGTGCATATATAGGGGAAAAACCGCTTTGAAGTTTCAATATTTTCATGATAGCTTTCCACGCCCGCTTCCCTCAGTTCATGAAACTGCACCCTTGTCAAAAAACCATGGGATGCACACAAGGACAATTTACATTTCTTTTTCATCTCCTTGTAGGCTTTGACTGTTATTGCAAAATCCTGTTCTGATAAACCTCTTCCCGCTGTGACAATCGCAAACCTGTCAACACCCTGCAATTCATTATCCAAGGCTGTCTTTACAATATCGTCAACCGACAGATAATCATACTCTGTTATCTCTGCCTTATGGTGAGCCGATTGTGCACAGTATTTACAATTCTCACCGCATTTTCCGCTTTTCCCATTAATAATGGTACATAAATCTACCTTGTCACCACAAAAATGCCTCCTGATCCAATCTGCACCGTTACATAATTCCTGTAAACCACAATCCAGAAAGAAAGACAGATTATCTTTTCTCGTTAAACGCCTTCCTTCCATAATCTCCTTTGCCAATGTAAGCATAACTATTCCTCCTTTCCTTGTTTTTGCACTTTCTTTTATGCATAAAAGGGATACCCGGTAGGTGTTTCCGTTTTCAAGTTAATCCGCATGCCTTCCTCATATATTCGTCTGCATTTTCCCTGATATTGGTTATTGTCTTATGGTTGCCACACACTTTACAGCTCTCGTTCTTACTGCTAAAACGTACAATCCGTGTCCTCATGGATAACCCGTCCAGCACAAAGATTTTCCCTGTCAGCAGTTCCCCGGCACCCAACAGATACTTCACCCCTTCCAAAGCCTGAATGCTCCCGATAATTCCGGCAACTGCACCAATAATCCCTGCCTGGCTGCAGTTTGGAATGGAGCCGCTTTCCGGTATCTCTTCAAACACACACCGATAACAGGGATTGTTTCCCGGCACATAAGTCATTACCTGTCCTTCAAACTGTAATATCCCTGCATGGCAGAATGCTTTTTCCAATAACACACAGGCATCATTGATTAAAAATTTTGTCTCAAAATTATCCGCCGCATCAATGATAAAATCGTATTTACTGATTATTTCTTCTGCATTATCTGCTGTCAATGCATGTGGGTATGCCCTTATCTCAATTCTGTCGTTCAGCTTTTGCAGGGACAATTTTGCGGATTCTGCCTTATTCACACATTCCGTCTCCATGTTATGTATCATCTGCCTTTGAAGATTTGAGACGCTTACTGTATCCCCATCCATAATGCCGATCGTACCCACTCCGGCGCCAGCGAGATAAAGCGCCGCCGGCGAGCCAAGCCCTCCAGCCCCCACAATCAATACACTGGAGCTTTTCAGTTTTTTCTGCCCCTCGCTTCCAATCTGGGGAAGAATTATCTGTCTGTCATATCTTGTGACTTCCTCTGCATCTAATTCTTTAAAACAATGCAAAAGCCACTCCCGATACCCTCCCGAAAGATTATACGCCTCAAATCCTTTCTGGATTAATTTTTCAGTTGTCACAATGCTTTTTTCACCATAAGTGCAATACACAATCAGCTTTTTATATTCCGAAAATCTCTTAAGACTTTCTTCATTGCCATTCCAGCAGACTGCTCCCGGTATATGGCCATGCTGGTATGCGGTTTCGCCCCTTATATCAATACAGATATAATCATCTGAAGGCATCAAGCTCATCTGCTGTACAGAAATATTCAGATTGCCGCCTCCCATTTCATTCGTCTGCCACATTTTCTTCTATCTCACTTATTTTTTTTAATACGGCGTCCGCCAGCAGGCGATGCCCTTCCTCGTCCAAATGTTCCTGGTCTGCACTGCTTGGTTCTGCATAAGATGAAGCATCCAAAAAATAAATATTTTCATTCTCACACACTTTCTGATAAACATCTGCCAATTTCTTTGATGCAGCCACAGAAACGGCAGAAAAATCCGGATCATAATCATTTTTCCAAACATCTGCGCCAAGATGTATGGGGGATATCAGCAAAATCTTAGAGCCGTCTGCATTGATACGAATCTGCCTTATCAGTTTGCTTATGCCTTTTCCTATAAAATCAGCGGTTGCTCCATATATACTCTTGCAGTCGTTTGTACCCAGCATTACCACAATAATATCTATCGGGTTATGTGTTTCCAAAACAACAGGCAGCATCCTGATTCCGCATCTTCCTTCCCGTAACGGATCATCAAATATGGTTGTCCTGCCGCACAGCCCTTCTTCTATAACCCTATAATTTTCCAAGCCCAATTTCTCATTCAATATGCTTGTCCATCGGATTCCCCATGGATACCTGCCGCCTTCTTTCGGAATCAGGCCATATGTATTTGAATCGCCAAAACATAATATCTGTTTCATACCATCACCTCTGCCCGGCTTAATTTTTAAACTGTAGTTCCTGATCCTTTACGCTCACCCTGGTATCTTTGCCTACTGATTTCGTAATAAATGTATTTCCCCCTACTACAACATTTTCTTCAATTACCGTATCGCCGCCTAAAATAGAAGAACCAGAGTAGATCGTAACATAATCCTTTATCGTCGGGTGTCTCTTTACTCCTTTCAGCTTCTGCCCGCCCTTAGTTGATAATCCGCCCAAAGTAACCCCCTGATACACTTTGACATGTTCTCCGATTACTGTAGTTTCTCCAATCACAATTCCCGTACCATGATCCATAAAAAAATATTTTCCAATCGCCGCCCCCGGATGAATATCAATTCCAGTAACGCTGTGTGCATGTTCCGTCATAATCCGTGGTATCATTGGCACCCCCAGCAGAAACAGCTCATGGGCAATCCTATAAACGGAAATTGCATACAGTCCCGGATAAGACAGGATAACCTCATCCTTACTTCCTGCTGCCGGATCGCCCTCATATGCCGCCTGGATATCGGTATCCAGATATGCCCTGATCTGCGGTATCTTCTCCATGAAATCAAAGATCATATTCTGGGCTTTTTCCTCTAACTCATGATCTGTACATTCCGGATAAGCGCCACAATATTTCAGGACAATCATCGTCTGTTTCTTTAAATGGAATATAACGTCTTCAATCGCAGCAGACATATGATTTCTTAGGCTGTAAATTTTATATACTTTGTCGCTGTAATATCCGGGATAAAGAATCTTCAACAGTTTTTCAACAATATCTATGACTGCTTTCTTGTCAGGCTGGTTATATAAATCTGTTTTGTTGACCGCCCTTTCATTGGTGTAATCATCCAGTATTAACTGGACAATGCTTTCCACCCTGTCCTCATTCAATTTTCCCATATCAGTATTCCTCGTCTTCCGATTTCTCAGCAATATCATTCACCGGCTCTTTTAAGCCTTCAATCACAATATGGTTTTTCTGCGCATAGTCCCACAGCGCCGCATGGATTGCCTCTTCTGCCAGCAGCGAACAATGTACCTTTACAGGCGGAAGCCCGTCCAATGCTTCCATTACAGCCTTATTCGTAACCTCCAGCGCTTCTTTCACAGTTTTTCCTTTTACCAGCTCAGTGGCCATACTGCTTGTTGCCACTGCCGCACCGCATCCAAATGTCTTAAATTTGACGTCCCTGATAACTCCCTGATCATCTATATCAAAATACATCCGCATAATATCGCCGCATTTCGCATTCCCGACAGTACCAACCCCGCTGGGATTTTCTATTTCTCCAACATTTCTCGGATTGTTAAAATGATCCATCACTTTTTCACTATACATTGTCCTGCTCCTTCTTTTTTTAATATATCACTTCTGTTTTTTTACAAAATCCTCATACAACGGAGACATCCCGCGAAGCCTCCCTACAATCTTATTTAATTCATCTGCCACAAAATCTATATCTTCCAATGTGGTTTCTTCCGACAGGGTAATCCTTAATGAGCCATGTGCAATTTCATGCGGAAGCCCAATCGCAAGAAGCACATGGGAGGGATCTAATGAGCCAGATGTGCATGCGGAACCGCTGGAAGCACATACTCCCAGCTGGTCTAATAAAATCAGCAGTGATTCTCCTTCAATAAACCGAAAACAGAAGTTCACATTGTTTGGCAGCCTGTCTGTCCTGTGCCCATTCAGCTTAACATATGGAACTTCTGCCAATACCCTTTCCATAAGGTGGTCCCGCAATGCGGTTTCTTTTGCGGCCCTCTCTTCCATTGTTTCTCCAGCAATCTGTGCAGCCTTGCCAAATCCCACAATTCCCGGCACGTTGGAAGTCCCTGCCCTCCTGCTCCTTTCCTGCGCCCCTCCATGGATAAAAGAGCGGATTTTTACGCCTTTACGGATATACAATATTCCGATTCCTTTCGGGCCGTTAAATTTATGCCCGCTGGCAGAAAGCATGTCTATTTTCATATCATCCACATTGATTGGGATATGCCCGTATGCCTGTACTGCATCTGTATGGAACAGCACGCCGTTCTCATGTGCAATCTTTCCGATTTCCGCAATCGGTTCTATTGTCCCAATCTCGTTATTTGCAGCCATGATGGATATCAAAATGGTATCCGGACGGATAGCGGCTTTCAGTTCTTCAAGCGATATTTTCCCCTCCTCATCCACATCCAGATAAGTCACCTCGTACCCCTGCTTCTCTAAATATTCGCAGGTATGCAGAATGGCATGGTGTTCAATTTTACTGGTTATAATATGTTTTCCCTTTGAGCAGTAAGCCTCTGCTACGGCCTTTAGCGCCCAGTTGTCAGACTCGCTCCCCCCGCCGGTAAAATAGATTTCCTCTGTATTCGCGCCAATTAATGTGGCAGCCTGTTTTCTCGCATGGTCAACTGCTTTTTTGCTCTCTCCTGCGAAACTGTAAACCGCAGACGGGTTACTGTATATCTGTCTGAAAAAGGGGAGCATTTCACTTAACACTTCTTCACTCACCTGTGTTGTCGCCGCATTATCCAGATAAATCAATTTCTTCATTAAGATACGCCTTCTTTCTTAAATATTTGTCATTTTAAAGTATTTTCCAATTTATATAACCTACTTTTATGATAGGAATAATAGGTTTATAATGCAAATTATAGCTTTGCCCTGTATGGCTGTCAATAGATATCCGCTTACAAGGTAATAGATTATTCCTACTATATATAATAGGTCTTTCCTATTCTTTTAAAAATTTCCTTAGAAATCTATATTTCGATGATCTCCCCTGCCGACCGCTATATGATATCCCACGCTTTCCATCCGTCTCTCCAGACAATTTCTGCACTCTGCCGCCTCTTCCCCTGTACATACTTTTCCATCATATAATGCATATTTATCCCGAACCCCCACTGGGGACAAATTTGGCATCACTACATTAGCGCCTGCCTCTATCCCAAGTTCACGGCCTCTGGGATGGATTGTCGCTAAGGCAGTAGTCGCCGGCAGTAATAAATCCGGCTGCTGAATACGCAGTAAGCTCAAAAGGTATAGTGTCAGCTCCATGCTCCCCTGTGTTTCTTCCGCAAATGGTGTATCACTGTGTGGAATGAACGGTCCTATTCCTACCATCTCCGGCTGCAATTCTCTAATAAATGTAAAATCTTCTGCCAAATGCTCCGATGTCTGTCCCGGACTTCCTACCATAAATCCGCATCCGGTCTGATAACCAATCTCTTTCAGATTCCATAAACACCGTTTGCGGTGTTTTAATGATAAGTTCTCCGGATGCAGTTTTTGATAATGGGACTCTGCCGCCGTCTCATGCCGCAGTAAATACCGGTCAGCCCCTGCTTCCCAAAAGCGTTCATAACTTTCCCGTTCACGTTCGCCAATAGACAGTGTGATGGCACAATCTGGAAAGGCTGTCCGAATCTGGTGTATCAAATCCACAATACAGTCATCGGTATAATACGGATCTTCGCCTCCCTGTAACACAAATGTCCGAAATCCCAGTTTTTTTCCTTCCCTGCAACACGCCATAATATCCTCCCTGCTTAGACGATATCGTTCTGCTTTCGTATTGCTGCAACGGATTCCACAGTAATAACAATCATTTTTACAATAATTCGTAAACTCAATCAATCCCCGGATATAAATATTCTTACCATATATCCTGTCTCCAATCTCTCTTGCCTTTAATCTTACATAATCACGCAATTTAGGACAATTGGCATCTATCAACGCCGTCATCTCTGCCATTGGCAATCCATGTTTCTGTTCCAGACGGTCAATAAGCCGTTTTCCCTGTTCCACCGTTAATAGCATATGTTCCGAAACACCAGTATGCTCTCCTGTCTTCCATGTCATGGAATCGGCATCTGCTTTCATAGTATCGTCCCTCCCCCTGCTACCAGACTGCCATCATATAATACCAGTGCCTGTCCGGGTGTTACTGCCCTCTGCGGCTTTATAAAGATGCATTCATACAAGTCATCTTCCAATCGTCTCACAGTACAGTGAGAACCTTCATGATTGTAGCGTATCTTGGCAAGATATGTCTTATGTTCTGAGAAACTTTGTTCTGATATATAGTTTACATGAGATATATACACTTTTTCAGACAGATTATCCTCCAATTGTCCGATTACAATTTCATTCGTTTCCGGTTTGATTCTGACCACAAATGCCGGATACCCTAAAGCCAGATTTAATCCTTTACGCTGCCCTACCGTATAATGAATAATTCCACGATGTCTGCCAAGCACATGCCCCTGCATATCCACAAAATCACCCGGCTTGGATTTCATTCCCACAGTCTCTTCTATATAGGATGCATAATCGCCCTCCGGCACAAAACAAATCTCCATGCTGTCCGGTTTATGTGCCACTGGAAGCCCTGCTTCATCTGCAATCTTCCTTACTCTGTCTTTTTCATATTCTCCTATTGGCATCATAGTTCTTGCCAGTTGTTCCTGTGTCAGATTGTATAGGGCATAGCTCTGATCTTTCCGGGCTGTTACAGACTTTTCAACAGCATATCGTCCATTGTTCATATGGCGTATCCTTGCATAATGGCCTGTTGCAATGTAATCCGCCCCAATTTCCATGCTGCGCTTTAATAACGATTCCCATTTCACATAACGATTACAGGCAATACAAGGATTAGGAGTACGTCCTGCCCGATACTCGTTTATAAAATAGTCAATCACATGTATTTTGAAGTCGTGTTTAAAATTCATAACATAATGGGGAATATCCAATACCTGCGCCACTCTTCTGGCATCTTCCACAGCACCAAGTCCACAGCATCCAGCTTCTGATTCCTGCTTTTGCAACGCTTCCTCCTGCCAAATCTGCATTGTCACACCAATTACACAATATCCCTGCTCTTTTAATAAATAAGCTGCCACCGATGAATCTACCCCGCCGGACATACCCACAACCACGGTCTTGTGTTCATTCATTCCTCTACCTCTTATCTGTCCACAACATCTTACTGTACAAATTATTTCGCCAGCTCCAACATTCTGCTAAGCGGTTTCGCTGCCTTTATACGCAGCTTCTCATCTATTTCCACCACCGGTTCTAACGTCTCCATGGCATATAATACTTTTTCCAATGATATTTTTTTCATATTCGGGCAAAACTGACGGTGTCCCACGGAATAAAACTTCTTATTCGGATTCTTCAATTCCAGTTCATAAAAAACGCCCATCTCTGTACATATAATAAATTCTTTTGCCTCTGAGCGTTCTGCAAAACTTAATATTTCAGAAGTGCTTCCAATAAAATCCGAGATTTCCAGCACATTCTCCCTACACTCCGGATGCGACAGCACCAGCGCATCCGGATGAAGCTCTTTTGCATGTAGTAATTCTTCTTTATAAATGCTTGTGTGTACATGGCAAAATCCATCATTCAAAATAAAATTCTTCTCTGGAATCTGGCTGGCAATATAACGCCCAAGATTTTCATCCGGCACAAAGAAAATGTTTCTGTTCGGCAATGCACGGACTACCCGCAATGCATTAGAACTGGTCACACAGACATCCGAATATGCCTTAATCTCTGCCGTAGAATTGACATAACAGACAACTGCGGCATCCGCATATTCCCGGCGGACTTCTGCAATCCGGTCAATATCTAACATATGTGCCATCGGACAGTCAGCAGTGCCATCTGCCATAACCACACGCTTACCCGGATTAAGGATTTTCGCACTCTCACCCATAAAAGATACGCCACAAAACAAAATGTTTTTCTCTGTCACCTCTGTCGCTTTTTTTGCCAGAAAATAAGAATCCCCGACAAAATCAGCCAGTTCCTGCACTTGTCCATCTACATAATAATGGGCTAATATCACAACATCTTTCTTTCGCTTTAATTGTTCAATCTCTTTTTTTATGCTATCCTCCATACCTTATCTCCTCGTATCGTAAACACATCATCATATTACATACTGATCTACCAGAAGTTCATCCTGCCATTCCAGCATATCCGCCAGTGTAATCCCTTCTAATACATCATTGATAGCCTTATCCAGTTTCTCCCATAACCGATAACTGACGCATGTAGCTTTATTTTCGCATAAAGTTCCATTTTCACCAACACAGTCTGTCGGCGACATATCCCCCTCAACAGCTTTCAAAATCTGCCCTACCGTATATTTTTCAGGCATCTGATTTAAAACATATCCCCCATGAGCGTCTCTGATGCTTTTTACTAAGGCTGCTTTATGCAGCACTGCAACAATCTGTTCTAAATATTTCTCAGATATATTTTGCCTTTTCGCTATATCCTTGAGCCGTACCGGTTCTCCATGATTATAAGTTGCCAGATCAAGCATTAGCTTTATCGCATTCTTCCCTCTTGTTGATATCCTCATAAAAACCTCCTTGCCGCAAGCTCCTGCATAGATATTATACTATTCATATAGGATTAATTGAATTATTTGTTTTCTATAACCTGTAATAGACTCTGCCTATTTCACATAATATATTTCATGATTGCTTCCGCCACACCATCCCTGTCATTGCTTGACGTAACCACATCTGCTGCTTTCTTTACCTGTTTAGAAGCATTCTCCATCGCAATAGAGAATCCTGCTTTTTCCATCATATCCAAATCATTGTTGCTGTCTCCTATTGCAACTACTTCCTTCTGCAAAAAACCAAGTATTTCACTTAAATTTATGAGCGCATTACCTTTTCCTGCACTCTTATCATATATTTCAAACTCACACTGTATTGTTTCTACAGCCTCAATACCTGCAATCCCTCTCATATTGTGTATAGCAGCAGTTTGATCTGCACTATTTTTATCAAACATAACTGATATTTCATCTACTTTGCCGGAATACAGGAAATCTTCAACATTATTTACTATTTTTCTGCTTCTTGATATATACTCCATGTACCTTGTGTTACAATATCTTTGTATTAAATTTTGAAAAGTCCGTTTATCTTCATATGCCACTCCCCCGACAAACACTTCAAAAACAGAGGCACTGCAATACAAACTTTGATATATTTGTTTACATGCAGACATAGGCAGACACATATTATCCATAATCCTGTTCTCTTTCAGATTATAAGTGACTGCCCCATTACTCGTAATGGCATATTCAATTTCTTTACGCTCCAAAATACTTTTTGGTATACCAGATATTGGCCTGCCGGTAACAGGAACAATCATATTCCCTTTTTTCACAGCCTGCCCTATTACACGAAGTGTTCTATCTGTAATTTCTTTATCCGATGTCAGAAGCGTACCGTCAAGGTCAACGCCTATTATGTATTTCTTCATTATATAAAACCTTCGCTCTGGAAATATTCTTTGTCAGTATATAAGGCAAATCCTGTTTTCATCTGTTCAAATCCCCAATGTTTGTACAGTTCCTTCCACTTTGGGTGCGTATAAAGAATAACATTGCATCCCTTAACTTGTTTTAATAATTCATCAACAATTATTTTTCCCAAACCCATACCACAGTGTTCTTTATCCAATGCAATATTATATAACGCCGCCTGACATATTCCATCAGAGATAGCTCTTCCAACACCGATTACCTTGTTATTCTCAATCACAAACACAACTGCATAACTATTGTTAAAAACACGCTTCTGCGTTTCAACATCAAAATTACTTAATCCATAATAAGCCAGTATCTCACATACTTCGCTAAAATTAATTCCTTCTGTTTTAGTCTGAATCCTATAGTCCATACATATTCCTTTACATTTCTAAACAATAAGCGCTTACCAATTTCCCATCTTTATATAAAACACTGTCGATAAGCGCTATTTATTTTACACTATCACTTTGGCAGAACGAATCACAGATAATACTCCGCTTCTTCAATCTTTCCACCAAAATTCAAAATTTCAAGTATCTTTGACCTATATTCCTGAAAGGTATCCTGAGCTCTTGCACGAGGTCTTGGCAGGTCTATATCTATAAGGGCCTCTACTTTTGACGGCCTCGCAGACATAACAACCACCTGATCTGACATATAAATAGCCTCATCCACATCATGCGTAACCATAACCACCGTCATATTATATTTTTTCCAGATATCTAATATCTCATCTTGTAAATTCATTCTTGTAAATGCATCTAAAGCGCCTAAAGGCTCATCCAGCAACAATACGGATGGATGTCCTACTAATGCCCTTGCTAAAGACGCTCTTTGCTGCATGCCGCCAGACAGTTGATGTGGATATGATTTTTCAAAACCTCCCAACCCGACAAGATTGATAAACTCACTGACATCTTTCCGGGAATCTTTATAAATATGCCTTGCCTTTAATCCAAATGCAATATTTTTCTCAACTGTCAGCCATGGAAAAAGATTGGAACCCTGAAATGCAAATCCCCTGTCACTTCCCGGTTTCTCTATTTTTTTATTATCCAGATAAATCATGCCGCTGCTTGGATTGTCTAATCCTCCTATCAGCCTTAACAGTGTTGACTTTCCACATCCTGACGGTCCAATCAGGCTTATAAAAGTTCCAGGTTCAATATCCAATGAAAAACCGTTTAACGCATGTATATTTTCTTTAGAAGCATCCGGATTCGCAAACTCTTTGCTCACCTCCTGTATTGAAATCTGCCCTACCATTTAATGACTCCTTTCTGCCATACTAAAATATGGTCTCTTACTTTAAATAAGAGTGTCAATATCAAAGAACATATGACTGCTATAATGATAAGGCCTGCATATACGCCATCATACATCATAACCTGTTTCTGCCAATTAATATACCATCCGATTCCACTGGAATTCCCATTCATCTCCACAGCCATAA
The DNA here is from genome assembly GCA_009774535.1 of Lachnospiraceae bacterium. GTDB lineage: Bacteria > Bacillota > Clostridia > Lachnospirales > Lachnospiraceae > Eubacterium_J. Next base: position 10,212 of record VSNY01000047.1, on the reverse strand, counting down.
GCGTTGCAAAAGAAGAAACCGTTCCATAAAATATCCCTAAGAATATGCTTGGCATCGCACTGGGAATTGCAACGTGCATAATCTTATATAAAGTGGATGCGCCTAATGTACTTGATACCTCAAAATGAACCTGACTGGTACTTTGTATTCCACTGCTTGTCATCAATGTTACTGGAAACCACACGGCAAAAGCAATCAAAAATACATTCGCAGCATGTGTGGTTGGAAATACGCTTAATGCCAATGGAATCCATGCCGTTGTGGGAATAGGCCCTATTACTTTTGTAACCGGATTCAGCCAATAGCCTACGTTCTTATTATACCCCAGCGCCAATCCTGTCAAAAAGCCGATAGATGCTCCCCAGATAAAACCGACAGCCAGCAATTTTAACGAGGACAATACATTTTCAACCAGAAAGATCCTTTGTTCAAATAAAAGCCCAATGATCCTATCTAACGATGGAAAATACAAAGCAGGCAGAATTGTTGTCTTGGATGTAACAATATTGATTATCATAAACAGCAGTAATACTCCAGAAATCAGAGGAGCTTTATATATTAGCGTTTTTCTCCACTTCTTGCCAAAAACTGCCGCAAAAACCACAATGATATACAGTCCTAAAATAGCCATGACAAAGTATATATAATACGGATGCCGGGTAGGCTTTTGCCTCCCGCTGTCTTCCAGGCCATAATATGCCATAACTGAAAGAATGATTACCAATATCGGCAAAATAATTTTTATAATAACCTGCGTCTTTTTCATATTTTTTTCATATTCCTCCTGTTCTGACTGCTAATCACAGCAAGAACTATTCCCTACTTTTTTTACTTCTGAAAACGTGCCGTCAGCATTATATGTATAACTCTCTGGTACGTCTTCAAATTTCGCAATATGGTCAGCAGTAAAGTCATCAATATTTCTTCCCTCCTGTAAGTCGCCAATCTCCAGCAAGTCTGTACATGCATTTTTAAATGTTTCTTCCATGGCGCTTACCGACGGCTGATAATTATAGGATGACAGCAGTTTTGTATTTTCTGCCAAATCGCCAGAGCATTGCTCGTTTTCAATCTGAAGTCTGGCGGCTTCTTCTGGATTTGCCTGCACATAAGCGGAAGCTTTTAATAATGCTCTGGTATACGCCGCTGCTGCTTCGGGATGTTCCTCTGCTATAGAAGAAGTTATGTATGATGCACAGCAATATTCATTTTTAAACTTTTCATCTTCTGTTAAATCCAATATCTTAATAAAACCATATTCCTTTTCCGCAGAAGCCGCCACCGGATCATGAAGTGCAATTGCATCTACTGCACCGTTATCTAATGCCAGAGGCAGGTCCGTCATATTATAAACAACTAACTCTATCTCCATATTTGTTGTACTCACCCCGACCCCTACATCTGCTAATTTTCTTTTTAATGCCACTACAGATGAATCACTCATTCCCGGTACGCCTATTTTCTTTCCCTTTAATCCGGATAAATCCTTAATATCCGAATTTTTGCCTACATAATATTTTGTACATCCAGTATGAATTCCCGCCGTGAAGGATATATCCAGTCCACTATCCACCTGTGGAATTAAACTTCCTGCCAATCCCACACAGGCGTCAATTTGTTCCGAAGCCACCAGATCTGCCGCCTGCTGCATATCAATCTCCACCAGTTCATACTTAATTCCAGCCGCATTAAATTCCTCCTCAAAATACCCCAAATCCTGTGCTACATGAAGTGGCGCCAGACATAATGAACCATTTGCCGTTCCAATTTTAAAGACATATGAATCACTTTTCCCATCTTTTCCACAACCACTAAGAAGCAATACTGATAACATCATTGTTGATAAAACTAATGCAAGTATTTTTTTCGTTTTCTTCTTCATCATCTTTACCTCTTTTCTTATAATCAATTTTGGCATTTCCTCTGCATCATTTTTGTAAAGCCCTACACAAAAGGACAGCCAAAGATTCTTCAAATCAAATCTCCGGTTGTCCGGTCAATTTACTACTGCATTTATTTTTTATTCTCATAAAATCGTGACTGCCTGCTTTCCTTTTAAAAGTTTACGCCGTCTTCAAGTTCCGGCCTAATCTTCTGCAGATCTTCTGATAAATATCTCTCACCATTATCCGGAAGAAGAGGAACAATAAGCTTACCCTCATTTTCAATTTTCTTTGCTTCTTTAATAGCGACTGCCAATGATGCCCCCGAAGATGCTCCAACAAAAACCCCTTCATACTTTGCAAGCAGGTGAACAGCCTTCAAAGTTTCCGCATAAGTTACAAATTCATATGCATCCATTAATTCACTGCTAAAGTTGTCCGGCGCCATTGCAGTCAATCCGTTATCATCATGTACTTGATGAATGCCATGAAATCCTCCATCCGTAGCTCCCTCAATAACTGAATTCTCAACAGAGGCAGGATCAGGCTGTGCAACAATTGTCTTAATACCCGCATTCTTCTCTTTAAGGTATTTACTTACACCATGCGTAGAGCCACCCGTACCAACGCCGCCTATAAAGATATTCACTGCGCCATCCGTATCCTCCCAGATTTCCGGTCCGGTATACTTATAATGAGCCTGTATATTATCCTGATTCGATAACTGCCTTGCAAGCCAGCCATTTGGGGTTTCAGATAAAAATTTTTGAAGAATTTCTTCAAATGCTGCAATCCCTTTTTCATATATAGGCGCCACATCTTCCGGATCAATCGGGATAATCTCTGCATTGTATGCTTCCAGAAGTTTTAAACGTTCAACAGATACCCCAGGCTGAAGTCCGATTCTGAACTTATAACCCTTTGCTGCGGCAAAAGAAGCTAATGCTATTCCTGTATTGCCGCTTGTGAATTCAACTATGGTTGTTTTATCCGGACTTATCTCCCCCCTTAGTTCCGCCTGTTCTATCATCTCAAGGGCAATGCGGTCCTTGTGGGAGCCTGCCGGATTAAAATATTCAACCTTTCCAACAATTCTTCCTTTAAGGCCAAGCGCTTCTCCCAGTCGATGAAACTCTATAAGGGGTGTGTGGCCAACCAATTCAGTAACAGAATGATAAATTTTTGGCATATGTACCTCCTCCTTGTTTTCCTACTTACTCTATGGAGTATGTATGTTTTATTTATGTCTTTATTATAGTTATCGCCCTGCTTATAGTCAATACTTCAGGCTATAGCCATATCTGATACTTGGCTATCTTATTTTCGATAACCACCCCATCGTTTGGTTGTTATTATAATGATGTTACATCAGCTGCAAACAACTCAATAAACTTCTCTGCCATTTCTGACAGACAGCCTCCCTCTCTGATCACATAGCCAACATTTATTTTTTCATCCGTCCTTATTTTTACAGCCCTTATTCCATTTACCGATTTCTCATCATTTGCAGTTCCTATTCCAACTGCGTATCCGTCAAGCTCCTGTAAAAGATCGATCGTAGTCGCCCTGTCGCTCGTCCTGATAACATTTTTATATTCATATGCACTGATGATCTCTTCATAAAAATAAAAACTGCTGTTTTCGTCCTGGTCAAATATCAGGCATGGATATTCCTCAAGTTCCGAAAGATCTATTTCATCCCTGTATGCCAACGGATGGTTTTCGCCTATATAAGCATACACCTCATATTCAGCAATGCTTTCAAATATCAGATCCAGCTCCTTAAAGATTTTTTCATAATAATCCTGATTAAAGGTACTGATATACAATATGCCTAATTCGCTCTTTGCGCTGCGGACCTGCTCCAATACCGTTTTTGTCTTTGTTTCATAAATGGAGTATTCATAGTCCAAAAGCCCAAATTCCTTTACCACGCCTGCAAAAGCCTTTGCCGCAAAAGTTGAGTGATGCATTACTACAGAAAAATGCCGTTTATGCTCCTCCCCGCCCAGATATTTTTCTTCTAAGAGTTTACACTGCTGGATAATATTGTTTGCATAGTGGATAAATGTTTCTCCATCCTTCGTTACTGTAATCCCTCTGTTTGTCCGGTTAAAAATAATAATTCCAAGTTCATCCTCCAGTTCCCTTATCGCCGTTGAGACACAGGATTGTGAAACAAAAAGTGTATGCGCCGTAGCATTGATGGACTTTGTTTTCGATACCTCCACAACATAGAGCAGCTGATTTAAAGTCATGTATTTTCTCCCTTCTGAATCGGACAGGGGAAATTTTTTCCCTGCCCGCTGCGCCGGGGCGCTGTGTGCCAGTGGCACACGTCTAGCGCCGACCGAAGCGGAGCGTAGACCAGGCTGCGTCAGCAGCATCTTCCTTTCTGCCCCGTGTGCAAAAAAACCGGAGACAGAACTTTTCATTCCATCTCCGGTTTTGTTCCGTCTTTCTTTATCTCTGCACCCGTAAAGACTCATGGTTATCCATCCGGGTAAAGTAATGTGAAATCTTTTCCAGCGCCTCTTCCACCGGGCAGGTGACGTCAAAAGCCGAAATAGCCTTTCGCTCCAATTGTTTTTGTATATGGAATCCAATCTTTTTACAGACCACGCACCTGCAGTCCGATACAAGTTCTACCTTTGCAGACGCTTCCCCTGCGCCGCAGCCGCCGCCTCCTGTACCGCAGCCGCCTTCCTTTTTGCAGCCAACCGGCGAATTACAGCCATTCACTATAGATACGTCATTGTTATCTGTTTCTTCCTCACAAAAAACTCTTTCTTCCAGCCTTTTATATATACCGTCTGCCACTTCGTATATCATAAATCTTTTGGCAGAACCAAAGGTTTCATCAATCTGCTTCCCATCCGAAGATGCAACCGCTATCTTATAAGACATGCGAAAACCTCCTGCTAATTAAATCTCTGCACGGCGACAGTATAAATATCTTCAATCAGACGGATGCCTCCTGTATAACCTGCATAGAAATCATCCAGTACCACTTTATCCTGTACCGGCCATGCGATGTTTAAGTAATTCCCCTTCAGGCTTTCCGTAAGCTCCTTTTCATAGTAGCTTCCAAGAATCAGCGGATAACCATGATAGTCATGCGCCTTAATCTGTTCATGGATCTTGTAGCTGTCCGTTTCAAATATGACATCTGCCTGCAAGTTAAAGTTCAGCTTTTTGAACTCTTCTGTAATCGCCTCACGGTACTGTTTTGGCGTATCATCCACAATAAACTGTTTTGCAGGCACAAGCCCCAGGTCATTCGCTAAAAACTTTGTAATACCGAGGGCATACTGTGCATCCGCAACCACAGAAAACTGCTTATTAATGACACGGTTTTCAAGGAAAAGATCCGCATACCTTTCAATCAGGTAGTAATAATAATCCTCATGCGCCTGAATGACACGCTCCACTTTTTCGGTATCCACGCCTGCATAGTTTCCAACTTCCCGCAGGAATCTGCTCGTTTCATATGCGCCGATCGGGAGTGTCGGGATATGCAGATAGGGAATTCCCAGTTTTTTCTCCATTTTTTTCATATTTGAAACGGAAACCCAGGGGGATACCAGAAGGTTAAATTGTGCTTTTGGTATTTTATCTATATTATCAATGCCCCTGTGGTAGCCAAAAATTGTGTTTGGCGTGAGCCCGATTTTGGCAAGCAGCTTTTCCAGCTCCCTGATATTTCCAAGCCAAAATAAATCCTGGTAAGGAACATCCGCCCAGATATTGACAAGACCATCTTCCTTTTCTTCTGATTTTTCCAGATACTGGTCGATAATGGCGTCAATCACCTGCTCATGCCCGATATAGTTATTCCCCTTAAATCCTGCCGTAGATGCGTAAATCACCGGTTTGTCCGCATCCGCAAACCGGCTGACTACCTCGCCCGTGTCATCCCCTACGATTTCCGGGATACAGCCGGTCAGCACAACATATAAGTCCGCATCAATTACCTTTAATGCATTTTCAATGGTGGTTTCCAGTTTTTTTGTGCCGCCGAACACCACGTCCTTTTCATTGATGCTGGTACATGGGAAAATATTCGGGGAAAAATAACCGGAACTTCCGGTCCCGTCTGACAGCTTCTGCGCACAGCCCGGACCGGAATGCAGCACCGGGATTGCCCTTGTGATTGCCTGCACGGTCTGCATTGCGCCCATGGCGCATTTATATCTCTGTTTATCCAGTAACTTTGCCATAGTTTTAAGCCTCCTTCTTCTGAGGCTTTGCCTCTTCTAAAAATGCGCCTACGTTCTGTTCGTACCACCAGTCTGTATATGGGAGCTTTACCCGTTTTGCCAGATTCTGTTCAAAGCTCCTGTTGCGGATGGTATCAAGAATTGTGCGGGCAAATTCCAGCGTGTGCTTATAGCCGAAAATCATGTATTCATCTGCTACATAAACGGCAGGCGTTCCGTTTTTGATTGCCCAGACGGTAGAACCCGGATGTCTGGAAAGGTATAAATCCGGCTGGTACTTATGTAAAATATTCATAACCTCAAAGTTCTGCTGGTCGGCAACACTCGCTTCAAAGTCTATGTCATTATCTAACAGATACTTCATAGACGGCGGAACATCCCCATTCTCATACTTCTTGTCATAATGCCATGCCAATGCCCACACGACTTCAATGCCAAGTTCATTGAGCACCCTTGAGACTTCAAACGTATATCCCGGTCCCATACCGATGACTGCCCGAAGCCCTTTCAGTTCCTTTTTTATTTCCTCAATCTGGGGCAGGTAGATTTCCCGCTGCTTTTCAATATATTTCTCAATTTTTTCACTGCGGCCTGTCACCTTTCCAATTTCCTTCAGCCATGTTTCAAACCCCACAATACCGCACTGGTTAATGCTCCTTACATATGGAACCCCATATTTTTCTTCCAGTGCATTTCCCAGATAGTTTCCAAGCGTACCGCAGATACAGGTAGTCGCAAGGGACTCCGAAATATGGGACAGTTCTTCCACGGTAGAGTTGCAGTATAGGAAAATCGGCTCCAAATCAAATTCCCGGAACATCTCCATAATCTCCGGCCTTGCGCTCTCATAGAAATTCTTGAAATTAATGGTGTTCCTCTTTTCCTTTGGCGGCTGCACAATAGCGCTTAAAACAGCATGGTCGGAAATATCAAAACCTGTCGCCCAGATGCGGGACTTAAATCCCTCACAGTGAACTGCCACAACCGGAACATCAATCTCATCCCGGACTTCATCCACCACGCTGTCTATATCCTCACCGATTATGCCTGTCGCACAGGAACTGGTTACAAAAATTGCTTTTGGGGCATACCTTTCATTTACTTCCAGAATGATTTTCCGTAATTGTTCCGTAGAGCCAAATATGGTATCTTTTTCGTTCATATCTGTTCCGACGTAAACCGTATCGTTTGTAACGCCGCGTTTTTTTGCCATAACTTTATCCAGATAATATGCCCCTGCACTTGCCACGGAGCAGCCTGCCGGACCGTGGTGGATAATTGCCACATCACGGATTGCAGAAAGCTGTCCCAGCGCACAGCTTGAAAGGCAGGTGCTGGACTGCGAAAAGCATCTGGAACATCCCTTTAATGTCCCACACTCGCTCTGCGATGCCAGATCGCTTAACGAGCCGATATATCCTGTAATTGAACCGATGCGGTTTTCCCTTGTCGCCACATTGGAACTTTCTAAATTAATCGCCATAATGTTCCTCCATTTCAAACCTGAAATTCTTCGTTAAACAAATTAGTGGACAGATAACGAAGACCTGTGTCCGGTAACACCGCCACGATTGTTTTGCCCTCATTTTCCGGTCTTTTTGCAATCTGTGTTGCCGCATATATGGCAGCCCCGGAAGATGTACCTATCAAAATTCCATCCGTTTTTGCCACTTCTCTGGCCGCCCTGTATGCTTCAACCGCTTCCACTTCAAATTTTTCATCATAGATATGTAAATCCATTGTTTCCGGAACCCTCTCTACCGGAACTCCCTCAAAGGGATGCACGCCTGTAATTTCTTCCGGTTCAGGATTAGCATCACTCGGCAGGGAATTTTCTCCCGGCTGAATCGCTACAATCTTTATTTCCGGATTCTTGGCTTTCAAATACCTGCCGGTGCCGGATACGGTTCCTCCTGTCCCGACATTTGCCACAAAAATATCCACTTTTCCTTCGGTATCTTCCCAGATTTCCGGTCCTGTGGTTGTTTCGTGAATGGCAGGATTCGCCGGATTGGAAATCTGGTCCACAAAGAAAATATCCTTTTCTTTAGACAGGACTTCTTCCCGCAGGGCTTTAATTGCAGCTACAAAATCCTCGCCTGTTTCTTCCAGCACTTTGGCAATTGCCGGTTCCTCAGAAAGTTTGATTGTCTCCCCTCCAAAAGCATGGATAACCTGATACCTCTCCTTGCTGACCTGATCCTGAATATAGACACGGAATTTATAGCCTTTTGTCGCTGCGATTGCTGCCAGTCCAATTCCTGTATTTCCGCTGGTTGTTTCCACAATTGTATATCCCGGCTTTAAAAGTCCTTTTTTCTCTGCATCTTCCACCATCGCCAGTGCAATTCTGTCCTTTACGCTCTGATTTGGATTGTAATACTCCAGCTTTACCAGAACTTTTGCCTGCAGGTTATGCCTTTTCTCATAATTTTTAATTTCAAGAAGCGGTGTTTTTCCGACCAGCTCTGTAATTGATTCATAAATCTTTGCCATATTGATTGTCCTCCATCTTAAATGTGATAATCGTCCGCCGAGTCCATCAAACCAAACTCAAGCAGGATTTCTTCCAGCCTTTCCTGTGTCATCGGTGTAGGGATATCAAACTTGGTATTGTTGATCACTGCCTCCGCCAGATTGCGGTATTCCTGCGCCTGATTGGAATCCGGCTTATATTCAATCACTGTTTTTTTGTTGATTTCCGCCCTCTGCACAATATTGTCGCGGGGGACAAAATAAAGAAGCTGTGTGCCAAGTTCCTTAGCAAAAGCCCGCAGAAGATCTAACTCCCTATCTACATTCCGGCTGTTGCAGATTATGCCGCCAAGTCTTACGCCGCCAGTCCTGGCATACCGCTTAATTCCTTTCGCAATATTGTTGGCCGCATAGAGAGCCATCATTTCCCCGCTGGCAACAATGTAGATTTCTTTTGCTTTTCCCTCCCGGATTGGCATTGCAAAGCCGCCGCAGACCACATCGCCCAGAACATCGTAAAAGACATAATCCAAATCTTCCGTGTAAGCCCCCAGATTCTCAAGCATATTAATCGAAGTAATAATGCCTCTCCCCGCACAGCCTACGCCTGGTTCCGGCCCGCCGGATTCCACGCATCTTGTCCCACCGAATCCTTCTCTCATAATCCGGTCAAGTTCAATATCCTCGCCCTCATCCCTGATGGTATCCAAAACTGTCTTCTGTGCCAGACCTCCAAGGAGAAGCCTTGTAGAATCCGCCTTTGGATCACAGCCTACCACCATTACTTTTTTTCCATGTTCCACCAGTCCCGCTGTCAGGTTCTGTGTTGTAGTGGATTTTCCAATACCGCCCTTTCCATAGATTGCAATCTGTCTTAATTCTGCCATTGTTCTTTTTCCTTTCAAAATAAATGTTGTAATTGTTCATATGTAATCAGCTTGCCGAGTGATTCTTCTATCATTCCCGGCAGCTCCATCGGCGTAACGCCAAATTGTTCCATCCTGTTTGCAGCGCCCATGCCGATTCTGCTGACTATGATATATTTACAGTCCTTAAATTTACTGATATTGCTGCAAAGCTTTTCCTCATTATGATTCCCTCCGTTACATACCGGCGAGGCGGTCCTTGTTTCAAGAAATCTGTAACTGCCCGCTCCCGCCACTTCATATATATAGAACGTATCTGCCCTGCCAAAATGCTGGTTTACGACAATTCCATCACTGGATGCCACAGCCGCTTTATATGTCCCCACTTCCGGCACTCCCTCTGCCAGATTAACACTTGTCAATTTATTATCCATGCGAGAACGTTTCCTTTGCATTTATTCTTCTCTGGTAAATCTGATCGCCATACTCCGATTTTCCCGGAACACCCACCGCATCCGCCCTGCAGTGCTGGCAATGCCTGAATACATCAATATACTTGGAAGCTTTTGTCCTTGCTTCGTCAATCTGGGAACAGACAGGAGCTTTTTGGTCAGCCAGTTCATACTGTGGAATCAAGGGAATAATATTATAAATGCTTGCGCCCGCCTCTTTTACAGTTTTTGCAATTTCTTCTATATGCCCGCCATTAATTTCCGGGACAAGTACCGTATTTATCCTGTCTCATATACAAATCTGACGCTGACGACG